>NZ_JBEZDE010000040.1:0-51691 GCF_040648115.1 Nocardia sp. NPDC049190 | reverse complement strand
GTCGCGTTCGAGCTGCGTGGCGGTGTGGACGCGGGCAAGAAGTTCGTCGACGGATTAGCCCTGCACAGCCATGTGGCTAACATCGGGGATGTGCGCTCGTTGGTGATCCACCCGGCCTCGACCACTCATTCCCAGCTGACTCCGGAACAACAGTTCGCCGCCGGTGTCACGCCGGGCCTGGTTCGACTCGCCGTCGGCATCGAGGGAATCGACGATATTCTCGGCGATCTGCGTGCGGGTTTCGCCGCGGCAGCTTCCTGACGCGTCGACACCCCGGGGCGCCGCTTCGTCCCGGGGCATCGGCGATGCTCGAATACTCTGCGGGGATCGCGTGCCGAACAGCGGGACGAAATCCCGTTTCGAGCGGATTTTCATGATTTCGGGTCGAAAGACCGGCGCAGAAACAGTTGCGGCGTTATCGCCGTTCCACACACGGACCGGTAGTCGAATCGGGCGAACCGAGCCGATCGAAAAGAAATTCAACTTTCGCGCATCCAGAAGACGTCCCGGACCGAACCAGAAGGTAAGCATATGCCCGCTCCTGAATGAGGTGGTAAGTCCATGGACCAACAAACACCCGAAACGCCAGCACACCCTTTCTTTCGCCGGACGGCCTCCCTCGTCGTCGCCAGCGCGATCCCGCTGTCGATCCTCGGCACAGCTACTGCTGTGGCGACTCCGCTGGTGCCGGAGATTTCCGTCCAGAATCCCTTCGCACCGGTCCCTGCCATCGCTGCGGTGGCCCCGGTCGCAGACCCCGCCTCCCCCGGCGCTGTTCCCGCCGACCCAGGTGCGGTACCGCCTGACGTCGCTCCCCCCGCACCGGTGTCCACCGGCCGCAACGACTCGAGCACCAACCGGCCGATGCCGGACCCGAACGTGCTGGCTCCTGTCCTCCCGGAGCGTCTGCACATGCCCAACCCCGCCGCCCCCGCGCCCTCGGTCGCACCGATCGAGGCGCCCCCCGGCACGCTGCGCATCGGTTCCGTCGTGGTCGGACGTCCGGACTTTCTGCCGCCTGAGATGGGTAAACAGTTCAACGACGCAGTGGCCGGCACAGAAGCGGGTATCGCGCAGTCCTTGGACTCGGCAGGCTTCGAGCCCTCCCGCTCCGATCGCATCGCCGCGGACCTCCTCGGTTCGACCACCATCGGTGCCTCGGTGGGCGCTCTCGTGGCGGCCCCGGTCGCCTCGATCGGAGCGGTCATCGGCGGGATCAGCGGCGCCATCGCCGGCATTCCGATGTTTCCGACGGGAACGGTAGTGACAACCATATTCGGCGCCGCCATCGGTTACGCGTTCGTCGCATGGCCGGCCATGGCTGTCGGTGCGGCGATCGGTGCGGCGGCCGGCCTCGCCCAAGGGCTGCTCATGCCGCCCACCATCGCGGCGCCGTAGCCGAATTGCCCCGCCGACGCTCCGCGAAACAGGATTCGGATACGCGGAGTCGATGACGTTGGGATCGATGTCATAGCCCGCACGATTTACCCAGGCAGACCCGGTTTCAGCCGGGTCTGCCGGTTTGCTGCGAGCACCCACATGTTTGGCCCCACCGTAACGGGCTATGGCGAAGGTGACCGGCTGGATATGGCAGGCCGGTCACCGCACACGGAGGTTGTTACATGAGTACAGTCGACAAGGCGAAAAACAAGGCCCAAAATCTCGCGGGCAAGACCAAGGAAAAGCTCGGCGAGGCGACCGGCGACCGGGACCAGAAGAACAAGGGTCGGTCCGATCAGGTCAAGTCCGACGTCAAGGACGCGGGCGAGAAGGTCAAGGACGCCTTCCGACACTGACCCGAGCGCATCTGCGAGCGGATGGCCACACCACGTGGTCATCCGCTTATACGGTCCGATTATCCATCCCCGTCCGGCGCCGACGCGCCCTTGCTCAGTTCGTCGACCACCGCGAGCGTCGCGAACACCTGCGCTTGAGCCTGGAGCGCGTGCACCCGCGCCCAGCGCGCCGCGCTCGCCTCGGCGCCGCGGTCACTCAAAAAGCCGGTCGAAGTATCCCCGACACCGCGCTGAGCGTCCCTCATCGCCTGCTCGGCATCCGCCGCCAACTCGGCGGCCCGCTGTCTGTTGGTCTTCATCGTCCAACCCTATGCCGCCTCGTCGGATCGGCAACGCCGTCGACGTCGCGCTCGGTGATGCGGTGTGCCGCCGACGCATCGCCAGGTAGACACATCCCGACCAGAGCTTTCGGCGCGGCCGCCCACTCACGAAGAGTGTTGCGAGCCTTCGTCACCCTGCGCGCATCGCACGGAGCGAAAACGCCGTCGGCGGCGATGCCCGCCGCGCGGCCCAATGCCACCGCACGCGGTAGATGCCGCCGCTGGCTGACGATGATCGCGCGATCGATGCCGAACATCCGTCTCGCTCGCAGACATGTCGCTCGCGTCGACAAGCCGGCCCCGTCCGCGCGAATAAGCCTCGGATCGACGCCGTGCCGCACGAGATAGCGAGTCATGGAGTCGATTTCATCGCCGGAGGCACCGCCCGCGTCGCCGGACACCAGAATTTCGCTGACCCGGCCCGCGCGCATCAGTTCGATCGCGACATCGAGCCGCCCGCGCAGGTAGGCCATCGGTGAACCGTCCTGGCCGACCCGTGCTCCTGGCACGATCACCACCGGGGCGTAAGGCGCATCCGCTACGGCGAATCGGTGCCCCGCGGACAACATCCACAACCACCCATTCGATCCGACCACCGCAAGAACCGATACCAGCACGCCCCTCCGAACGAGCACTCGCAGTCGACGTGCCTTACCACCGGCCACGCCACCCTCCCATCGGTCTCAGTCCGTTGTGCCCAGGCCCGGGCAAGCACCACGCCGCATCGACAGTACGCGGGAAGGGCGGTCAGCCGGACTCTTCGACGCGCCACAGTTCACTCGGCCACCAGACCGGTCGCCCGATCAGGCTGAACAACGCCGGGACGACCACGGTGCGGACAACGAATGTGTCCAGCAGGATGCCGAGACCGACCACGATGCCGATCTGGGTGAGGGTGATCAGTGGCAGCACGCCGAGCACGCAGAAAACCGCCGCCAACACCACCCCGGCGCTGGTGATCACGGCACCGGTCGCCGACACCGCCCGGACCATCCCCCGGGTGGTGCCGTGCCGTGGGGTCTCCTCGCGCGCCCTGGTGACCAGGAAGATCGTGTAGTCGACGCCGAGCGCGACCAGGAACAGGAAGGCGAACAGCGGAACGCTGATGTCCAGCGCGGGAAATCCGACCATGTACTCGCTGATCCAGCTGCCCAGACCGAGCGCGGCCACGGCGCTCAGGACGGTGACCGCGACCAGCACCAGCGCGCCCGGCACCGCCCGCAACAACACGAGCAGCACGACGAGCACCACGAGCAGGACCAAGGGGATGATCACCGTCCGGTCCCGGCTCGCGGCGGACTGGATGTCCAGCGCCTGAGCGTCGGTGCCGCCGACGAGCGCGTCGGCTTCCGGCACCGCATCGACCGCGGCGCGCAGCGCTGCGATCGTGTCGAAAGCCTCCGCGGAAGCCGGTGGCGCATCGAGCACGACCGACCACCGGGCGAGCCCAGTCGGCGAGATCCCGGTCCGCCACGTCTGCGCCAGACCCGCGGTCCGGCCAAACGCTGCCTCGATCTGCGGGGCCGAACCGCTGCGCGCGAGCACGATGGTCGGATCCGAGGCGCCGGATGAGAAATGTTGTGCGAGCGTGTCGAATCCCTCCACCGACTCGGCACGGACGCGGAACTGGTCGATCTGCGAAAGACCGATCTGCGCCGTCGACAGACCGGCCGCACACACGACCAACAACGCGATCGCGCACCCCGCGACCATCGCGGGCCTACGCACAACCCAGCCGGCGACAGCGTGCCAGATCCCCTCGTTCATCGTGTCGTGGCCGTTCGCGTCCGGCACGAACGGCCAGAACACGTTCCGCCCGCACAGCGCGAGCGCGACCGGCAGCGCCAGGAGGACGAACACGACCGCTACCAGCAGACCCGCCGCTGCCATCGCGCCGAGGCTGCGGGTGTTGGGCAGCGCGGCGAGCAGCAGCACGAGCAGTGCGGCGACCACTGTCACGTTGCTTGCCAGAATCGCCGGCCCCGCCCGCCGCACCGCCTGCCGCAACGCCGCTCGGTGATCGGCGTCCCGGTGCAGCTCATCGCGATAGCGCGACACCAGCAGCAGCGCATAGTTGGTTCCCGCGCCGAACACCAGCACGCTCGTGATGCCGGCGGTCGATCCGTCGAAAGTCAGTGTGGTCATCTTCGCCAGGCCGGTTCCCACGCCGGTGGCCACCCGGTCTGCCGCGCCGACCACCGCGAGCGGCACCAGCCACAGAACGGGAGAACGATAGGTCGCGATCAGCAGCACAGCGACCACTGCCGCCGTCACCGCGAGCAGAGTGACGTTGGCGCCGGAGAACGAATCGGCGATATCGGCTCCGAACGCGGGACCCCCGGTCACCTGCAGGATCAGCCCGTCGGGCAGCCCCTCGTCCGTCGAAGCACGGATGTCCTCGACGCGGTCGGTCAGCGCGAATCCGCTCAACTCGGCGTCCACCGGCACCTGACCGATCGCGGCCTGCTGATCCGGAGACGTCAGGATGGGTCCCGCGGACGGCTGTCCCGTCGCGCGCATGATCGCCGCGGCCATGGCGGCCCGATCGTCATCGCCCAGATCACCGCCATCCGCGCGGGTGACCACTACGATCGCGGCGGTCGAGCCCGCGTCCGGGAACTCGCCGAGCATCTGCTCGACCCGCGCCGACGGCGCCGACGGCGGCAGCGAATCGGGCGCCTGCCCCGCCGCGGTGTTCTCGCCGACAGCGCCGATCAGCCCGGCCGACGCGGCAATGATCACCAGTAGCAGCACCCACGACCTTCGAGCGGTCACCAGCGACGCGTACCGGTCCCAAGGATTCACCCGGCAACTCTCTCAGACTCTCCCGGTGGGACGGCGGACCTGCCGCGCGCCGGCCGGTCCTCGCGGCCGGAATGTCGCGCCGCCCACCACGGCCTTGTCGCCGTTGCCCGGGGCGACGCGCAAGCGGCCGACGGTGCGGCCGGCGTGTCAGTCTCGTAAAGCTTGCTCGCGCAACGATTTCAGCGTTCTGGACAGGATGCGCGAGACCTGCATCTGCGAGCAGCCGATCCGCTGGGCGATCTGCTCCTGAGACATCGAATCGAAGAAGCGCATGACCAGCACCTGTTTCTCCCGTTCCGGCAGCGCGGCCAGCAACGGTTTCACCGCCATATAGTTCTCCACCGTGCCGAAGTCGGGGTCTTCGGCGCCGAGCGTGTCCAGCAAGGAGGAGCCGCCGGATCCGGTGTCGTCGACGTCGGGCGCGGCATCGATCGAGGAGGTCTGATAGGCGTTGCGGGCGATCAGCGCCTGGGTCACCTCGTTCAGGTCGGCGCCGAGCTCCTCGGCGATCTCCCTGGCCCGGGGCATACGACCGAGCCGCTGCGACAGAATCTCCACCGTGGGGGCGATCGTGGACTGGATTTCTTTGAGCCGCCGCGGGACTCGCACCGACCACGCGTAGTCGCGGAAATGTCGCCGTACCTCGCCCATGATGGTCGGCACGGCAAACGACAGAAAGGTCGCACCGTGTTCGGGATCGAACCGGTCGACCGCGGCGATCATGCCGACCCGCGCGATCTGCAGCAGATCCTCGAAGCTTTCCCCACGACCGCTGAACTTCCGTGCGATGTGCTCGGCCAGCGGCAGGCACCGGTCGATCAGCTCCGCGCGCACCGCCTCCCGGGTCGAATCGTCCTCGGCCAACGCCGCCAGCTCAGCGAACAACGGCTCGATATTGTCGTAGCTGTCTCCCCTGCCCGACCTCCGCCTGGGATTGGGCTCGCTACCCATCGGCGCCGCCGCGGACCCAGCGGAAGTCGACGACGGTCGGGTAGCCGCCCGCGGCGGCGTCGTAGTCACCGCGTGCGGTGGCGACGGAATCGGTCAAGGTCGACACGATGTGCCAGCCGAAACTGGTCTCATCCGGGGTAGCATCCGACACCGCGATCGAGGAGATCCGCACGTCCACCGCCTCGGCGTCGAGGGTGAACGCACAGTCGATCTCGGACCCGTCCACGGCGTCGAGCACCAGCGCGCTGGCGACCTCGTCCAGAGCGAGCCGGATGTCGGTCACTTCGTCGATGCCGAAATCAGCCATGAGCGTGACGGTTTCCGCCAAGGCACGCAACATCGCCAACTGCTCCGACTCCGCAGGCACCCGCACGCTGATCGTCCCGGTCCGCGTCGTAGCGGGAGGAGTCACCTCACCCTTGCTCATGCACCGCTCCCAGTAGTAGCACCGTCCGTCGGAGCGACCAGCCTACGCCTCCTGGCTCGCCACCCCGAGAGGACATGGCCTGGAGCGAGCATCTTGTCCCGCGGGCCGCGGATCCGGTCGATCACAGCGCTTCTTGGTTCACATCGGCGAAGTCAGCTCGAGCTGGATACCGTCCGGATCGGAGAACGACAGGATGGCGATGCCGAAATCCGCCATCTCGGTGATCTCGCCGTGCTCGACACCGGCCTCGGACAGTCGCGACGCCGCCGCGACAAGGTCGTCGCGAGACGCGACCGCGAAGCTGAGATGGTCCAGCCCGACACGCTCGGAATCGAAGCTGTCCGTCGCGGGCGCCACCGGGCGCAGGCCGAGCAGCATCCCGTTGGCGTGGAACACCACCCCGCCGAAGAGCTGCATCGGGTCGGCGCGCACCACCGGGTCATCTGGGCTGCCACTCGATTCGGCGGCGATCGGGAACCCGAGGATGTCCCGGTAGAAGGCTCTGGACCGAACGATGTCGGTCACGGTCAACCGAATGTGGTGAGTACCGGTTGTTTCGATCACTGTCACGAAAAACTCCCCAGATGCAGACGATACGACGGGTCTGGTTCGGTCGCGCCCGGGCCTCGATACGGGTTCCGAGCCGCCTCGGATGAGAGTAGGGCAGATCGCCGCCATAACAGAGTGTCGCAAACGACATATTCGGTACTATTTCCGACATGGATGTCGCGGTTTTCGTCGTCGACGGCGTTGCCGACTTCGGATTGGCCGCCGTGCTGGAGACTTTCAACACCGCCAACTGCGTGCGGTCCGAACTTGTCGGCCCCCCAGAGCCGTGGCAGATCCGAACCGTTTCGTTCGGCGACTCCGTGCGCACGGGCAACGGGTATGCCGTGCCGACGACGCCGCTCGACGAAATCACCGAAGAATTCGAGCTGATGATCGTGCCCGCGGTGAATGTCGTTGTCGCCGAGACGCTGATCGAACTCGTCTCCGCACCGGCCAGCCGCCCGATGCTCGACCGCCTCGTCGCGGCGCACAGCCGAGGGGTGCACCTGGCCGCCGCCTGCACCGGAACGTTCTTCCTCGCCGAGGCGGGGGTGCTGGACGGCTCACCCGCGACTACCAGCTGGTGGCTCGGCCCGAGTTTTCGCCGCCGATACCCCCACGTCGCACTGGACGAGGGCCGGACGCTGTGCCGCGGCCGCGGCATCACCACCGCGGGCGCCGCGCTGTCGCACATGGATCTCGCCCTGTCGCTGATCGCCACGACCAGTCCCGCGCTGGCCGAGCGCGCCATGTGCTACCTGGCGGTCGGTTCGGGCAGGCTCCAGCGCGATTTCATCATCCCGGAAGTCGTCGCCCGGGGGGATTCGGTGACCGCCGCCTTCGAACGGTGGGTCCGCGACCATCTCGCCGACAACTTCCGAATCGGCCAGGCCGCCAAAGCCATCGGCGTCACCGAACGCACTCTGCAACGCGCCACAAACGCCGAACTCGGTATGTCCCCGACCGAATTCGTCCACGATATCCGGCTGGAGCGGGCCAAACACCTGCTGCGCACCACCTCGCTCACGGTGGACGCGGTAGCGGCGAAGGTCGGCTATCTCAATGCGGGCACCCTGCGCAGTCTGTTCCGTCGCCGCCGCGGGATATCGATTTCCGAGATCCGGCGGGCGCGAGTCTCCCACTGAGGCCGGTAGCGGCCCGATCGAGCCGATCCGAGCGGCCGGATCCGCGGGCGAGGCCCCGCAACTCGATCGCCGACAACGCGTACACGACTATCGGTCCTGCTGAGAGAATATTCATCTGCCTTTCGGGCGTCGGTTGCGCACGCTTTTCACGACGGCGAGTGGTCTCTTGCGGTGGAAGTCGCGACCGGGGCAGCGGGGCGATCCGATCCGGATGCTCGACTGGTCGAACAGCGACGGAGGGCAAGATGCCGCTTCACGAACTCGAGTCCGTGGTCCTGCACAACGACGTCCTCCGGTTCGTCGACGTCGGCGCCGGGCCCGCGGTGGTCTTGGTGCACGGCTTGCTCGGCTCGCACGAGTCCTGGACGCCACAGATCAGGATGCTCGCCAAGAAACATCGGGTGGTGGCACCCGATCTGTTCGGGCACGGGGAGTCGGACAAACCCGCCGGCGACTACTCACTGAGTTCGCACGCCGCCACGCTCCGTGACCTGATGGATCATCTGGAGATTCCCACGGCAGCGTTTGTCGGGCATTCCCTCGGTGGCGGCATCGTGATGCAACTGTTGTACCTCTTTCCGGAGCGGGTCGACGGGCTGTGTCTGGTCAGCAGCGGGGGCCTCGGGCCGGAGGTGAGCTTGCTGCTCAAAGCAGCCACCTTGCCGGGCAGTGAAGTGGTGCTGCCGGTACTGGCCTCCACCTGGCTACGGCGCAACACCGAGGCCGCGCTCAGACGGCTGGGACGTCTCGGTTTTCCGCTGCAGCCGAGTCGCGGCGCCACCGAAACGTGGCGGACGCTCGAGACCATGTCGGACAAGTCGTCCAAAGCGGCGTTTCTGGCATCCACCCGCGCGGTCGTGGGACTGCGTGGGCAGACGGTCAGCGCCACGCAGCATCTCGCGAAGTTCGAATCGATTCCATCACTGTTGGTCTGGGGCGGCAGGGACAGAATGATTCCCGCCGCACATGCCGGCAACCTGCGCCGCGAAGTACCGCACAGTCGCATCGAGATATTTCCCAACGCAGGCCATTTTCCCCAACTCGACGAACCACTTTTGTTCTTCCACGTGCTCGACCAATTCCTCGATTCGATCCAGTAGTCGGTAACAACGTCACGGCGCGTACCCGTTGGACGTATGCGGCTCTGCTGAGCAAGGCCTGTGTCAGCTCGTCGCGCCAGAGCGTCAGTGGGCGTGTCAGGGGCGTGACAGGTACGTGTCAGGCCGGGCGCCGATGGTGGTCGGGTGAAAGATTCAGCGATCGCGGTTTCAGGGCTGCGGAAGACATACGGGGACAAAATTGTGCTCGATGGCATCGATCTAGATGTTCATGCGGGTACGGTTTTCTCCCTGCTCGGTCCGAATGGGGCGGGGAAGACGACGACGGTGAACGTGCTCAGCACGCTGACGAGGGCCGACAGCGGATCGGTCCACGTTGCCGGCCATGACGTCGCGACCGAGGCCGAGGCGGTGCGCGCGGCGATCGGGGTCACCGGCCAGTTCGCGGCGGTGGACGAGCTGCTGACGGGGCGGGAGAATCTGCAGTTGATGGTCGACCTCACCCGGGGTCGTGCCACAGCTGGCAAGCGGATCGTCACCGACCTGCTGGAACGCTTCGATCTGGCCGAGTCCGCGCAGCAGCCCGCATCGACCTACTCCGGCGGTATGCGCCGGAAGCTCGACCTGGCGATGACGCTCGTCGGCAACCCACGGATCATTTTCCTGGACGAGCCGACGACGGGACTCGATCCGCGCAGCCGCCGCACGATGTGGTCGATCGTCCGCGATCTGGTGGCCGATGGTGTGACCATCTTCCTCACCACCCAGTACCTCGAGGAAGCCGATCAACTGGCCGACCGCATCGCAGTGCTGGACCAGGGCCGCCTGGTCGCCCAGGGCACCCCCGACGACCTCAAGCGCCAGATCCCCGGGACGCACGTGCGGCTCCGATTCGCCACTGTCGCGGCACTCGATGCGGCCGCACGGCTGTTCCCCGACGCCACGCGGGACGACGAGGCACTGATCCTGCGGGTACCCGGTGACGGCGGGACGACCTCGCTGCGGGCTCTGTTGGACCGGCTCGACGAGTACGCACTGCGCGCCGACGAGTTCTCGGTGCACACTCCCGACCTCGACGACGTTTTCCTCGCCCTGACGGGCCACAACACGGAGGAGGTCGCGAAATGAGCGACAAATCCCATGCCCTGGTCATGTTGCGCCGCAACTTCAAACACATCGCCCGGAACCCGACCTCGGTGTTCAACGCGGTCCTCATGCCGATCATCATCATGTTGATGTTCGTGTACATGTTCGGCGACGCTTTCGACGTCGGTGTCGACTACATCGACTACGCGACGCCGGGGCTGATTCTGCTCGCGGTCTGTTATGGGCTGGGCGCCACCGCGACAGCGGTGAACTCCGACATGACGAACGGAATCATCAACCGGTTCAAGGTCATGGACGTGTCCCGTGGTGCGGTGTTGACCGGTCACGTCGTAGCCAGCGTGTTGACCAATCTGGTCGCCATTGCGGCCCTTGTCGCAGTGGCCTTCCTGCTGGGATTCAGTCCGGCGGCGAGCTTTCTCGACTGGCTCGGCGTCGCCGGCATCGTCGTACTGCTCGGTGTCGCGGCAGGCTGGCTCACGGTCGCGTTGGGATTGGCGGCCAAGTCTCCGGAAACGGCGGGTCTGGCCTCCGTGCCGCTGGTCATGCTGCCGTTCTTCAGCAGCGCGATCGTGCCGGCGGAGAAGATGGGGCCGGGCCTGCGGCAGTTCGCGCAGTATCAGCCCTTCACGCCGATCATCGAAACCATGCGTGGGTCGCTCAATGGCGCACCGGACACCGGCGCGGCCATCACCGCCATCGCCTGGTGCGTCGGGGTCGCTCTCATCGGGTATCTGTGGGCGCGTTCGACGTTCACGAAGCGAGCGTGACCGACACCAGCTGACTCCAACTCGTCTCCGTGCCCTCCCGAGCCGCCTCCGCGAACTCCGCGTCGCCGAGGCGGCTCCGCGCGGCCTGCTCGATCCGCGCGACATCCGGTTGGGAGCGATCCGACAGACCGCGCACGCCGACGCTCGCCGCGAGCAGCCGCGCAGCCTGTTCGTACCGGTGGTCGCGCAGTGCCAGATCCGCGACGCCGACGAGCACCTGCGCGAGCAAGGGTGCGTGCCCGGACTCGGCCGCCGCCTGGACTGCCGCGACGCGGTGGGCACGGACTTCGTCGAGATTCTCGGTGAGGTAACCGAGCAGGTCATGAATCACCGCGCGGACTATCGCCCGCTCGGCGTCATCGCCCAGCATGGCTGACGCGACGTCGAGTTGCCGGCGTGCCTGCTCGGCATCGCCACTCCAGCGGGCGAGCTCCGCCTTCGACAGCGCCAACTCGGCCAGCGCGTTCGGCCAGGCGACTCGTTCCGCGGACCGTTGCGCCTCGGCCATGGCAGTCGCGCTCGACTCCGCATCGCCCAGCAGCCAGTACAACTGGGCCTGCCGCGACCGCATCGACACGACATCCTCGATGGCGCCGACCTCGGTGACGACCGCGATCGCCTGTTCGTAGTGCCGGCACGCACTGGCGAATTCGCCACGCATCGCGATTCGATTCGCCAGCTCGGTCAGGGCGAACGAGATCCCCCAGCGTTCGCCGAGTGCCCGAAACTCGGTCAGCGCCGTCTCGAGGCAGGCGTCCGCATCTCGGCCGCCCTGCCCGAGCTGGATCCGCATTTTGCCGAGCTGCAGTCGGCCCAGGGCGCGCACCCAGGGGTCCTCGTCGACCAGTAGTGCTTCCCACGCGGGCAGAGACACCTCCGGCCCTCGCAACATGCTCTCCAGTGGGGCCGCGAACCGCAGCACCGGGTGACGACTCTGAACTCGCCGACTGATGTCATACGCTTTGCGGATCCACTCCTGCGCCTGGTACTGGTCATTCTGCGGCCCGGAGGTCACGAAGTGCACGACGAACGCGTACACCAAGGCTTGGATCTCGTCGGCCACCTCGCCGGGCACGGCGGTGGCCGCCATGATCAGCTCGTTGCCCTCCGCCTTGTGCCCGCCTAGCCACCAGTACCAGCCGGCGGCAGCGGCGAGCCGCATCGCCCCGGCTGCCTCGCCGGCCGCGAGGGCGCCGCGCATCGCGGCACCGATGTTGTCGTGCTCGGCCTCGAGCGTGGCGAGCCATGCCAGTTGCTCGGCGCGGCGCAGATGCGGATCAGCGAGTTCGGCGAGTTCGGTGAAATATCCGAGATGCGCTCGGCGCGTCGGATCCGATTCCCCCGCCTCGGCGAGCCGCTGCTCGGCGTACTGCTTGATCGTGCCGAGCATCCGGTAGCGCGGTGCCCGGTCGCCCTCGGTGAGCACCAGCGATTTCTCGGTCAACGCGGTCAGCAACTCGAGCACCTGACCCGTCTCGACCGCATCGCCGGCGCAGACCCGCTCGGCCGCTTCCAGGCTCGCCCCGCCCGCGAACATCGAGAGCCTGCGCAGCACCATCCGTTCGGCGTCGCTGAGCAGTTCCCAGCTCCAGTCGATCACCGCGCGCAGTGTTCGGTGCCGCGGCAGCGCGGTCCGGCTGCCGCCGGTCAGTAGCCGGAACCGGTCGTCGAGCCGGTGGGCGAGCTGATCGAGGGACATGGTGCGCAACCTGGCCGCGGCGAGTTCGATAGCCAGTGGCATCCCGTCCATCGCCCGGCAGACACGCGCCAACGTCGACAAGGTGTGCGCGTCGGTCGCCAAATCCTTGCGCACCGCGCCGGCTCGATCCCGCAGCAATCGGACGGCTGGAGCGGACTCGATGTCGCCGGGGCCGGCGTCCGCCTTCGGCAAGGCCAGCGGTAGGACCGGCCATAGCGCCTCGCCGGTGATGCCGAGGGGTTCCCTGCTCGTCGCGAGGATCCGCAGCCGCCGGCACTCGCCGAGCACTCGATGGGCGAAGGTCGCGGCGGACTCGATCACGTGCTCGCAGTTGTCCAGAATCAGCAACATCGTCCGCTCACGGACCGCGGCGATGAGCCGGTCCGTCGGCTCCGCGTCCGGCGCCGCACCGAGCAGCGCATCCCGCAGGCCGAGCGCCGCGAGCGTCGCTTGCGCCACGTCACCGTCGGCGCCGATGGCCGCGAGTTCGACCAGCCAGGCCCCGTCCGGCAGGTCGCCGAGCAGGGTGCGCGCGGTCTCCGTCGCCAACCTGGTCTTGCCCGAGCCCCCCGGCCCGATCAGGGTCGTGAGCCGATGTTCGGCATTGAGTTCGCGCACCTCGGCGAGATCAGCGTCTTTGCCGACGAAACTGGTCAGTTCAGCACGCAAGTTGGTCGTGCGGTTCTCCTCCCGCCGTCCCAACTCGCCGCGCAGCAGCGCGACGTGCACCGCGGACAGGTCCGGTGCGGGATCGACGCCCAGCGTGTCGGCCAGCGTTACTCTCGTGCGCTCGTACACCAGCAGCGCCTCGGTGTCCCGACCGGTCGCCGCGAGGGCGCGCATCAAGGCCGCGACCAGCCGTTCTCGCACCGGATGCAGCGCCACCACATCGGTCAGTTCCGTGACCAGCTCCGCACCGTTACCGAGGCCGAGTTCGGCATCGAACCGATCCTCCATGGCGGTCAGCCGTAATCCTTCGAGCCGGGTGACCACCGCGTCGAACGCCGCGCTCTCCTGCAGACCGATGTCCTGCATGGCCGCACCACGCCACAACGCGAGGGCCTCGCGGAGCCGCCGAACTCTCCGAGGATCCTCGTCATCACGGGCCTGCACGACGAGGCGTTCGAACCGCACGGCGTCGACAGCGTCGGATTCCACCCGCAATCGGTAGCCGTCCGCCTGCCCCTCGACCGACCCATCCGGCAGCAGCTTCCGCAGCCGGGAAACCAAGCGCTGCAAGGCATTCGCCGCGTCGGAGGGCGGATGCTCACCCCAGATCCAGTCGATGAGCGTCGCCTTCGGGACCGCGTGACCCGGTTCGAGCGCGAGCGCGATCAACACCGCGCGCAGCCGAGAGCCCGGCACGTCGACGACGACGCCATCGTCCGTGCGAACCTCGAATGGTCCAAGCATCCCGATCTTCACCCGGCTGATCCTGCCATGGGTGATCAGCAGGCCGCCGACTGCTGACGCCGCGCGGAAAGCCGCCGAGGCACTCGCCCCTGGCCTGGTAGAAGCAGCTGGTGGTCGATGGTCGTGCCGCCGGCCGGTTGTCCTGTGTGGCGGCCGGGGCTGCGTCGAACGTCACAGTGCCCCTGACCGGTTCAGGTGTCCGCCGGTCTCGGAGCAGTCGGTTCGTCCTCGGGCGAGCCGGCCGACCATGGCTTCGGCATGGTCGGTGTCAGGGCGGTGTCAGTCGAATGTCAGGCCCGTCGGCGACTGTGGCAGCACCAACCGCCACAAAAGGAAGTCCGATGAATCCCACCATTTCCATCCCGCACGGCCTCCCCCTCGAGCGTGATGCGGGCCCCTTCGATCCGCCCCGTCGGATCACCCAGCTGCGCGAGGCCCGCCCGGTCAGTCCCATGGTCTTCCCCGACGGTCACGAGGGCTGGCTCGTCACCGGCTACGACGTGGTCCGCCAGCTCATGGCCGACATCCGGTTCAGCTCGCGCCAGGACATCGGCATTCTGCACATCCCGTACGAGACCCCGAACATGCTGGCTGCCACCGAACCGTCGCCGCAGACGCCCGGCTTGTTCATCGCCATGGACCCGCCCGACCACACCCGGCTGCGGCGCAAGCTCGCGGGCGCGTTCACCGTCAAACGCATGAAAACGCTCGAAGCGCAGATCATCGACATCACCGAACGGCAACTGGACGAACTGACGCGCCTTACCCCACCGGTCGACCTGGTCAAGGAGTTCGCGCTCCCGGTGCCCTCGCTGGTGATCTGCGAAATGCTCGGCGTCCCCTACGCGGACCGGGAGAACTTCCAGATCAACTCCGCCAAGTTCTTGGTCAAGGACCAGCAGCTCGACGAGAAGATCGCCGCCTACGGCGCAATGACGACCTATCTCGCCGAGTTGGTCACGCGCAAACGCGCCGAACCCGGCCAGGACATCCTGTCCGACCTGGCCCGCCATGACGACCTCACCATCGAGGAGCTGACCGGCATGGCCTTCCTACTGCTGTTCGCGGGGCACGAGACCACCGCAAACATGCTGGCGCTCGGCACCTTCGCGCTCCTGGAGCACCCCGAGCAGCTGGCCGAACTGCGTGCCGACCCGGACCTGCTGCCCGATGCCGTCGAGGAACTCATGCGCTACCTGTCGGTTGTCGATATCCTCTTTCGCTACGCCACGGCGGACATCGAACTCGGCGGTGAAACAATCCGCGAGGGATCGACCGTCATCGTCTCGATGCTGGCCGCCAACCGCGACCCCCAACGCTTCGACAACCCCGACACCCTCGATATCCACCGCGAGGCCCGCGGTCGCCTGTCCTTCGGCCACGGCATCCACCAATGTCTCGGCCAGCAACTGGCCCGCATCGAGATGCGCGCCGGTTTCGCGGGACTGCTGCGTCGCTTCCCGACCCTCGAGCTCGCCATCCCCGCCGGCGAGGTGAAACTCCGGACCGACATGAATATCTACGGCGTCCATGAACTGCCCGTCACCTGGACGGAACCGGCCCGGTAGCACCGTCGGATGACTGTCCTCGGTAATTGGTTGCCGTACCCGGTCATTCATCCCTACTCAGCACACATTCGATGTACCCGTTGGTCGTGAAAGGACGTGAAAGGAGATGACGAAGGTGCGAATTTCCGCGGATCGGGAGCGCTGTATCGGCTCGGGCATGTGCGCGCTGACCGCGCCGGAGGTTTTCGATCAGGACGAGGGCGACGGCAGGGTGCGGGTGCTCGATCCGAGACCGCAGCGCGGGCACTCAGCGGTGCGGGATGCCTTGGACGCTTGCCCGTCCGGGGCGCTCGACGTCGACGAGTCCTGGGACTAGCGCCCGTCGTACGTCCGGTATCGACGGATATCGCGCGTTCAGCCATCGGTCTCGGCGGCGGAACGCATCGAGATGGCAGTGCCCGCGCCGACAACTGTTCCAGGCCGGGGCCGCGAGCACCAGAGCATTCACCGATCGCGCGGACCGACGAGGGCGATCGCGGATTCGACCGCCACATCGATGACGTCGGATATCTCATTGCCGTCTTCGACGGTAGTCGCGATGAGTTCGCGGAAGCCGCCGAAGAGGATCGTCGCCACCTGACGGGACGGCGGACGCAGACCCGCGGCCGCGAATTCCGTGGTACCGGTGAGTTTCTGGATCAGCGCGATGAACGCGTCGCCGGTGTCACGCTGTAGTTGCCGCGCGTCATCGCCGAGGGCAGGACCGACCCGGATCCAGCTGAGCAGAATCGAGGGATCCTGCTGCGCGAAACCGATCCATGCCTCGATGGCTTGGCGTATTTGCGTACGCCACGGGGCGTGGAGGTCGACGGCCGCGTCGATGTGTTCGATCGTCGTGGTGTTCCACTCGTTCAACAGAGTTAGGAAACAGTCCTGTTTGCTGGTGAAGTGTTCGTAGAAGGTGCGTCGCGAGGTGCGGGCGTGCCGAACCACGTCGGCGACGGTCGAGTCGCGGTAACCACGTTCGCGGATCGCGACAGCCATGCTGTCGAGGAGCCGGCGGCGAAACCCCGCTTCCGCGCTGGAATCGCCGGAGGTGCGGGCAAGTGGCTCGGCGCGTGTCACAAGAATCAGGTTAGTTACTTCCTCGCGCAGCAGCATGCCGGAAGCCGGTCCCGAACCGCATCCCGGGACCTGCTTCCGGTCAGCAACTGGTCGGTGCCGGTTCGCCGCGGAAACGAGCTTCCAAGTAGTTCCACGCACCGCCGAATCCCGTGACAGCGGCTGTCATGTGCTCGGTGGTGTCGTACGGGCGGAACTGCAGCGGAGTTCCCGCCTTGCAGTAGCGATCAGCTAGCTCGGCGACCGGACCGAAGTGGGTGAGTTCGTCGAAACGCGCCTGCCAGAAGTAGGTCGGCACGGCCGGAACGCCCTCGAAGTAGCGCAGGCTGTTCTCCCGCAAGACGGCATGCGCCTCCGGGCTGTTCATCAGGTTCTTGGACGCCGCCATCTGCTCGGCGCTGCGGAAAGCGCCGTGAAACAGCAGGAACTTCCGGCACGCGTCGTGCGTCAATTCCCGGAACCACAGGCCGTTTTCGTTGAGCTGATCGGAAACCGGCAACCGGTCCGGGTATTCCCGTTCCAGACCCATGGCGGCGGCGAACGCCAAGCCGAAGCCAGGGTGCGGCTCGAAGCCGAGCGCCGTCGCCATTTCCTCGAGGTCGGCGGGAATACCGCCCGCGACCGCTGCGGTGAGTCGGAGATCCGGGGCGTAGGTGGGCTGCAGTGCGGCCGCCCACACGGTGGCCATGGCGCCGCCGGAGTACCCGGCGATCGCCACGGGCGAGGTGGCCAGACCGAGGTCGGCTGCTTTCCGCACGGCCTTGATGCTGTCCAGCGTCATCATGCCGCTGAGCTTGGCTGCGCCGTAGGCGGACGTCGGACCGAGGTAGTCCGGCATCGATACCGCCCAGCCGCGCGCGATCGGCACCATGGCGCCCGCCACCATGTCCTCCTCCGGCATTCCGCCGTTGAGCAGCGATCGTGACGGCTGACATTTGGTGCCGAGAGAATTGATCAGCGCCTGGTAGGAGACCAGCGGCGGGTTCGGCACCCCCATCGGGCGCAGGACCGTGGTCACGCCCATGACCGGATTGCCCGTCGAGTTGGTGGAGCGGAACGCCACCTGCCAGCCTTCGCTGCCCACATAGGGGCCGGTGCCGACCCTGCGTAACCGCACGACATCCCCCGGTTGCCGCGCCGCGAGATCGGACGGCGCGGCGTAGAACGGATCAGGATCCGGTGTGGGATACAGTGGTTGAGCACTCGCGGGCAGGCCGAACAGCCCCATCGAGATGATGCTGGACAACAGGAGCACAATCCTGCACGGAATTCTGGACACGGTTTTCCTTCGAGGGTCAGCCGCCGCCGATTCACCGACGCCGAGACAAATATCCCTCGATATCGGCAACTCGGACGGAGCGGCACTTCACAGCGAGACCACGACGAAAACTTCCTCTACCGCGTACGCGGGAGGAACCGGAAGCCGGACCGAACACGAGCCAACCACGGCAGGCTAACACAGCTGTTCGGGCACGTGATTGCCTTTGGCGACAGAAAGCGGCATTCGCCTTTTCCCCGGCCGGTCACTTATCCGATGCCGACTGTCGGGCGGAGCGCGAATTTTACGCCTTCGCATGACGCCGCGACATGGATACCGGCCTATTACTGATATGTCGGGGGCGATAATTCGACACATCGGCGGGTCATGACCGCGCGGCGAACCTCGCCGGAAGAAAGTAATGACAATGACTGAAAAGACGCGCCGAATCGCCATAGGCCAGTTACTCGCCAAGGGCGCGTTCGTGAGCGCCGCGATAGCCGTTCCGATGACGGCGGCGGCTCCCGCCACGGCCGCACCGACGCCCGAATCCGGAGTCGTACAGGTTGATCGCCCCGGCGGCCATTGGGGCGGCGGCTGGGGCCACGGCCACGGTTGGGGTTGGGGCCACGGTTGGGGTTGGGGCCACGGTTGGGGTTGGGGCGACGATTGGTACGACATCATCCCCGGCTTGGACGACGGCTGGTTCGACGACTGACCGAACTGCGCGAGCCCGCGGCCACCGCTGGGATACCTCGGATAATCGCGGCTCCGTGCCGTACCCGAACAGCGTCCGCAGAATCATGACGATGGCGGTCACACCGAAAGCGGCGAGGCCGACTACCCCGAACATTCGCCGCATCGCAGGTAGACGCGACCCGAGCCAGCGTCTCCTCGGGCCCGAGTCGTTTGAAGCCGGTTCATCGTCGGCGGGGTTCGGCGCGGGCGCGATAATTCCGGGCTGTGAATGCGCGTCTTGCGTAACCTTTGTCCGATTTCCGGCAATTCACCGGGGGTCATCCGGCCAGAGCTCAGGAAGCGGTGACGCCGACCCGCTCCGCACTACGGTCCTCGGCCCGCTCGGCCGCAGTCGGCCGCACGCGCGGAACCACCCGGTGCGCAACCGCGTATCCCACGACGGCGAGAACCAAGGCGACGAATACTCCCAGGTTGCTACTGCCCAGACCGCCGGCGCGAGCGGCCGGGGTGAACAGGTAGCCGAGTAGCGGGCCGATATGCGGATCGGGCGAGGTGACCAGGCCGAGCCCGACGATCGTCGCGACGATCAGGCACCCGACTCCTGCGCGGTTCACCTTGCCGTAGCCACCGACCGGGCTGTAGAGGGCCCCACGGTCATACCCGACATGGCGACGCTGCCAGAGATCGACCAGAAAGATACCGGTCCAAGCGGCCATCACCACCCCGGTCGTGGTCAGAAACGCCTGGAACGGAGCAAAGAAACCGGGTGCGGCGAAAGCCACATACCCGCCGACGACGGCGATCAGAATCGCGTCGATCAGCACGGTGCGATGCCGAGGCATCCGAACCCCCACTGTCTGCAGCGCCAGCCCCGAAGAGTAGAGGCCGATGATAGAGCCCGACATGAAACCCACCAGCGCCAGAATCAGATACGGCACCAGAAACCAGGTGGGCAAATGGGCCGAGAGAGCACTCACCGGATCGTGCGCGGCCCTCGCCGCGACATCCGGATCACCCGCTGCCAGCAATGTCCCGAATCCCATCAGCACGATGGCAGGGGCAGCACCACCGAATGTGATCCAGCCGACCACCCCACGTTTGCCGACCTCGCGCGGGAGATACCGGGTGTAGTCGGCGGCGCAGTTGACCCAGCTCAGACCGAGCGCATTGGCGACGAGCAGTACGCCGCCCACGAACGCTCCCACACTCAGTTGACCATGCGTCGCGAACGAAATCCTGGGCAGCGTCAACACGACGTACCCGATCGACAGCCCGGTGAAGGCGAGGGCGAACCACTTCTGGATCCGCAGGATTACGTGGCAGCCATAGATTCCGACCACCGTGGTCACCAGAATGACCGTGACAAGGACGCCGACCATGATCGGTCCGGTGTCCAGATCCGGGTCGAGCCGATGCACCACGGTGCGCGCCGCGAGGGTCGCCAGGACGGCCGAGAAGGTCTCCCAACCGACCAAGGCCAGATAGCTGAGCGCGGCCGGGATCTTGTTGCCGTGGAACCCGAACGCCGCACGGCTGGCCACCATGGTGACCGCACCGCCCCGTTGGCCGGCCAACGACACCAGGGCGAGCAATAGAAAGGAGAGAATCGCACCCACCGCGGCGGCAAGTGCTGCGACATGCCAATCGAGCCCGAGCGCCATCACGTAGGGACCGAACGACACCAAGATCACGTTGCAGCTCGTGCCCGCCCACGGCCAGAAAAGGGCGCGCGATTCGCCTCGACGTTCCTCGTCGGCAACCCACTCGAGGCCTTTGTGCTCGAAAGTCCAGTCCGATGATTTCGCTGAGCTCACTGGCATGACGAATCCTCTCGAGGAGAGCAGCGACGGGCGGTGCGAACCAACCTCCCGCACGGTTCGTTCGTGCACCCATATATTGTGCCGTTAAATGATGGCACGTCGAACTGGTTTCCGGAACCCCTACTCCGTCAGCGGTCGTTGTGTCGCAAAACCTTTCGCCGAATCCGGCGCTCAGTTCGTGCGTCACGACAAACCGACGGATTGTTGCTGCTGATTCGCCGCTGATCCACGCGACGGCGGTCGGCCGGCCGGGTCGATGCCGCGCCGAATACCCAGTTGCCCGTGCGTGTTCGGCGGCACTGCTTCCGGTTGCGGCGGAGTCGCCGGTGTCCTCTAATGGGAGCGCTGCGTTCAACGCAGCAAGGTTTGACTGTGGGTGGTCCGCGCTGACCGATCCACCGGCGATGAGGAGCTCCACCATGACGACTGGGTACGTCTGGAACACCGTCTACGGATGGGTCGACACCGGTACCGGCAGCCTGTTCCCGTCCGACGTCACTGCGGGCCTACAACCCATCAGCCACCATCTCGCCCACCCCGACACCAAACGCCGCTTCCACGAGTTGGTTGCGGTATCGGGCCTGCTCGACCGGATGCGGTCGATCAAGGCGGTGCCGGCGGGCGAGGAGGACATCCTGCGCGTGCACACCGCACAACATCTGGAGCGGATCAAGGCCGAGAGCCTCCAGCCGAAAGGCGGGGATGCCGGTGACGGTTGCTCGCCATTCGGCAAGGGCGGATACGAGATTGCGGCGTTGTCGGCCGGTGGCGCGATCGAACTCGTCAAGCAGATCGTGGCAGGCACCGTCGACAACGGCTACGCGCTGGTCAATCCGCCCGGACATCACGCGACCCGAGCTACCGGCATGGGATTCTGCATGTTCAACAACGTGTCGGTCGCCGCCGCCTACGCGAAAACCGTCCTCGGCATCGAGCGGGTTGCCATCGTGGACTGGGATGTCCACCACGGCAACGGAACCCAGGACATCTGGTACACCGACCCCACCGTCCTGACCATCTCGATCCACCAGCATCTGTGCTTCCCGCCGAATTCGGGATTCCGCGAGGAACGCGGCGAAGGCGATGGGTACGGCTACGCGATCAACATCCCGCTGCCGCCCGGCAGCGGTGACGCCGCCTATCTGCACGCCCTCGATCGTGTGGTCGAGCCGGCGCTGCGCTCCTTCGATCCCCAGCTCATCATCGTCGCGTCCGGCTTCGACGCGAGCATCCTCGACCCGTTGGCACGTCAAATGGTCACCAGCGCCGGCTTCCAGAAGTTCACCCGTCGCATGTTGGATACGGCCGCCGACGTGTGCGCGGGCCGGATCGCGTTCGTGCAGGAAGGCGGGTACAGCCCGCACTACGTGCCCTACTGCGGTGTGGCGGTGCTGCGCGAACTACTCGGCGAAGAATTCGTCGACGACCCCTACACGCCGATCGTCGCGACAATGGGCGGCGATGTTCTGCTCGCGCACGAGGCCGCCGCGATCGAGGAGGCCGTTCCGCTGATGGCGCAGCTGTAGGCCGGGCACACGTCGCGCGCTGCGAGATCGGCGCGTGGAAGGATTCGAGGGATGAGCGCCACTGGGGACGACGTCCGCGCCCTCGCCCTTTCGTTGCCGGAGACGACCGAACAGTTCACTTGGGGGATGCCCACTTTCCGGGTCGCCGGCAAGCTTTTCCTCACCCTCCCCGAGGCCGAAACCTCGATGGCGGTCCGCTGCCCCATCGTCGACCGCGACGAACTCGTCGTCGCGGAACCGAACAAATTCTGGATCGCCACCCACGAGGTCAGCAACGCCTGGGTCCGGGTGCGTCTCACCGCCCTCGACGACCGGGACGAGCTGGCAGCCATCGTCCTCGATTCATGGCGACAGGCCGCACCCGGACATCTACTCGACAGCGACGGATGACGTGGTCGTCAGATGCCAGGCCACCGTGGCTGCACGGGCCGGAACTACCGAGCGCAATCCGTCACCGACGGTCGACCTGCCCCCGTCGGTGACGGATTGCGACACTCCCCTGCCCGACCTAGTCGGGCCAGGGATTGCCTTCGATCACCTCGACGAAATCGGTTCGGGTGAACCCGGGCACGAAATGAGCGAGAACATCGGCGTTGACCGTCCCGAATGTGGTGTCCGGGCGATCAGCGAAGCCGTTGGTGAAGGCCGCGAGAATCTGGCGCTTGAAGTCGGGGCGTGGATGGGCGGCGACGACCGCCTGGATGTCGGCCGGGTCCAGATCGTGGTATCCGATTCCTAGGACATCGGTTTCCACGCCCGCGGTGACCAGGGCGACCTCGGGCTCCATCCGCTCGGGGATGCCCGGTGTGGTGTGCAGCGCGATAGCGGTCCACACTCGGCGCAGGCCGTCGTCATCGATGCCGTGTGCGGCGAGGAAGCGGCGGGCCTCGTCGGCGCCGTCGAGCTCGAACCGCTGGGTGGTGGTGCGATACGCGTCGGTCAGGCCGAGGTCGTGGAACATCGCACCGACGTAGAGCAACTCGGGGTCGGGCGACAATCCGCGCCTGCGTCCTTGCAGCATTCCGAAGAGGTAGACGCGCCGCGAATGATGGAACAGCAGTGGCGGCGCACACTCGTGCACCAATGCGGTCGCTTCGGCGATCAGGCGGCTGTCGGGAATCGGAACGTCCGCGATGCGCTCTGTCACGAGTTCTCCTCGATGTTTCGTTCCGATGTGAGGCATCAGGCGGTCTAGTGGGTCGGCGGTCGCAACCCATAGCGTGACACCACATCGTCGAACCAGTCCGGGACCCCATAAGTCAGGCCGTATTTCCGCGCGAGCGCACTGAATTCGGGCGACTCGTGCAATTGCGCGCCGACTGCCGCGTCCTGGACGCCGGCGGTGAGCAACTCCCCGAGTTCCCGGAAATAGTTCTCGAACCCTCCGGGCGTGATGATCTCGATGATTCGGCCGGGCACCGAGCCGGCGTTCCACATGGCATGCATCTGGCCGCGCGGCTTGGTGATATAGCCGCCCGGCCCCAGCACCACTTCATCGGCGTCGGATCGAAACCCGATCTCACCCTCCAGCACGATCGAGTGCTCGTCCTCGCGCGTATGGCGGTGCGCCGCCGTGATGGCGCCGACCTCGAAGGGATGCTCCACTATGGCCACTTCACCGCCGTTGTCACGGCTGTAAAGCTTGAAAACCGCACCCAATCCGGGCATCTGGACAAACTCCCCGCCCCCGGGCTGCACCACCTGGACGGTCGACGCGCCGGTGATTTCCATACCGTCTCCCTGTTCATCGAATCCGCGGACAGAAGATATCGAAATCGATCGGTCGGTTACCGGCCGGAGCTGCTCAAAGCCTTCCACGCCGACAAATGCCGGCGTCACCTATCGTGCGCCGTGAGCGCTCGGGGCCATATCGGCGCGGCGACCGCATCGATTCCACGCAGATCGGATCGGTCAGCTACTGCCGAACGAGCCACCTCCGCCCCAACCGCCATTGCCCAAGCCACCGCCGCCCCAACCGCCATTGCCCCAACCGCCGTTGTCGCCGCCCCAGCCACCGCCGCCCCAGCCACCGCCGCCCCAGCCATCGTTGCCCCAGCCTCGATCGCGATCGCGGCCATCCTCGCCTCTCCCGCCACCGCCGCCGCCACCGCCGCCGGGTCCAGGTCGCTCGACCTGCACCACATCGGATACGGACGCCGGTGCGGCGTTGGCAGGAACCGTCACTGCCGTCATCGGAATCGCTATCGCGGCTCCGACGAGCGCGATCTTCGTGAGCAGCTGGCAGGTGGAATTTCGGTGCGTTTTGTTGGTCATCATCATTACCTTCTTCCGGCGGAGTTCGTCGCACTGACCCCACTCGCCGATTATCGATTTCGTTGACAGTCCCCAACACGTTTGATGGTAAGCCTGCACCGTCGTCGCCACCACCACCCGAAAAGTCGGATCACACTCGTGATGAGGTCACAATTCGGATCAAGCTCCGTCTGATCGGCGCATACGGCAACCACCGGTCCGCTCCACTCGACTCCGCGCTCCGCATCATGTGCCTCGAGAGTTTTCTGTCCGGACGTCGGGTCCGACCGATCTCGCGGTGACCTATGATCAATATGCGTCCTGCCACGACGTACCGAAAGCTCGCCCGTTCACCGGGCTTGCCGATGAGGGTTGCCGAAAATCCGTCGGAAGAAGATACCTTTATCGAGAAAGGTGCTTCGTCATGGCTATGTCTACCGTCGGCGACTATCTCCTGCTTCGACTGCGAGAGATCGGTATACACCACATCTTCGGCGTGCCAGGGGACTACCAGTTGGAGTTTCTGGACCAGCTCGAAACGATGGACGGTATCGAATGGGTCGGGAACTGCAACGAGCTCAACGCCGCCTATGCGGCCGACGGTTACGGCCGCCTGAACGGGATCGCCGCGCTTCTCACAACGTTCAGCGTCGGCGAACTCAGCGCGCTCAACGGTGTCGCCGGCGCGTTCGCCGAATCCGTGCCCGTCGTGTCGATCGTCGGTACACCGGCAACCTTCGTCATGGACGCGGGCCAGAAGGTCCACCACACGGTCGGCGACGGCGACTTCACCCATGCCGCGACCTGCGCGCACGAGTACACCGTCGCGCAGTCGTGGCTGAGCCGCGACAACGCCGCCTCGGAGATCGACCGCATGCTGCGGCTCTGCTGGCTGTTCAAGCGCCCCGTGCAGCTCATGCTTCCCGCGGACGTGGCCTACCAGCAGATCGACGCGCCGACGGAACCCCTGGTTCTCCCCGAGCCCTCCAGCGAGCCTCATGAGCTGGCACGGTTCAAGAACGAGGCCAGCGAACGACTACGCGCAGCACACACTCCGGCAGTACTGGTCGGTCACGAGGTCGACCGATACGGGCTTGCTGCGCAATTGCGCGAGCTCGTCGAAAAGATCGGCTGCCCGGTCGCCTGCCTCAGCAACGCCAAGGGCGTCTTCCCCGAAGATCACGACCAGCTCATCGGCGGATACTCCGGAAAGCTCAGCGATCCCGACGTCAAGCGGGCGATCGAACAGGCCGACTGTCTCTTGACTGTCGGCGTCATGTTCACGGACTCGGTCACCGGCGGCTTCTCCCAGCAGATCGATCCATCCCGGGTCATAGCGCTGCATCCGACGGCAGCAGCCGTCGGCGAAAGCCGACATGCCCACGTCTCCATGAAGGACGCGATGAGCGCCCTCGCCTCCGTGGTGACCCCCAAGCCGTCGAAGATCACGTCGTATTACGACCGGACCGTCCGTGGCCGGGCACCGTACCGGCCCGTCGGCTCGACCCGACTCGTCCAATCTCGATACCTGGAGCAGCTCCAAGCGTTCCTCGCGCCCGGTGACGTCGTGATCGCCGAACAGGGCACGTCGTACTTCGGATCCGCCGATCTGGCCTTTCCCAAGGACTGCACCTTCGTCGGGCAGCCGTTGTGGGGATCGATCGGCTACACCCTTCCGGCTCTGCTGGGCACCTTGCTCGCGGCACCGGACCGCCGCCACATCCTGCTGATCGGGGACGGCTCCTTCCAATTGACCGCGCAAGAACTGTCGACGATTCTGCGACACGACCTCAACCCCGTCATCTTCCTGATCAACAACGACGGCTACACGGTCGAACGCCTCATCCTGGGGCCACAAGCCAGCTACAACGACATACCCAAGTGGAACTACCACCGACTGGTCGAGGCCTTCGATCCGGACGGTCGGGCCCGCACTGCCCACGCCGGTACCGAGGACGAGCTCGCGGCCGCACTGGACACCGCCGAGACCGACAACGACCGGCTGATTTTCATCGAGGTGATCATGGAGCGGATGGACAGTCCGCAATCCCTGGTCGAACTGGGCAAGGCATTCGCCGCCGCGGACTACCACCACGCGGCCGTGTCCTGAGGTTCCGGGGCAAGAAGTACCGGGGCAAGAGTTCACGCGGGCCATGGCGAGGCAATGACGCGCTCGACCATGCCGGTACGGCGAAAATCGGGGACGAAGTGGTCGAGAATGTCGGCGTTGACGGTGCCGTAGGTGGTATCCGGCCGGTGCTCGAGTCCTTCGCGGAAGGTCTGGAGGAACTCGTTCTTGAAGTCACCGCGCGGGTGCGCGGCGGTGATCTCGTCGACCATCGCGGGATCGAGTTCGTTCAGTCCCAGACCGATGGCATCGGTAAGCACACCGAGATTGGTAGCGGCGATCTCCGGGCCCATGCGCCTCGGTATCTCCGGCGTGGTGTGCAGTGCGATCGCATTCCAGACGACTTCGACGCTCCGCGCGGAAAAGCCACGCTCGAGCAGGAAGGCTCGGGCATGATCAGCGCCATCGATCTCGAATCGCTGCACAGCCTCCGAGAACGGAGTCAACAGCCCCGCGTCGTGGAACAGCGCGGCCAGATAGAGAAGCTCGGGGTCGGGATCGAGACCCAGAGCATGAGCACGAATCGAGCCGAAGAGGAACACACGGCGCGAGTGATGGAACAGAAGTGGGGTGACCTTTTCCCTGATGAAACCGGTCGCATCGGCTGCGGTGGAGGTCTCGGGGATCTCCACTCCTGCGATAATCTCGGACATGCACTGCTCGCCTTCGGGTATTGACCACGTGGAACCGGACAATTCGTCCGACCTCCACACTGCCGACGAGCGACCCGTCCACGCCGCCTCCGCCAGGACATGAATCACCCACATCAGGACAACGCCGAGCCCCGCCGCGCGGCACGTGCCGACGCCCATCGGGTCGCAGTCCTGGTGTACGACAGTGCCAAGCTGCTCGACATCGCCGGCCCCACCGAAGTCTTCGCAGAGGCGAACCGGCTCGGCGCCGACTATCGCGTCATCTTGGTGTCGCCCACCGGCGCAGACGTCACCACCTCGGTCGGCACCCGGATCGCGGTCGATAGCGGCCCAGACGTCCAGCCCGCGCCCCACACCTTGCTCATTGCAGGCGGCGAAATCTATCCACGCACCGCCGTACCGCGAGATCTGGTCGATGCCGCACACGCCGTCTCGGTCGGCGCGAAACGAGTCGCCTCCATCTGTACCGGAGCGTTCATCCTCGCCGCCGCCGGGCTGCTGGACGGTAGACGCGCCACAACGCATTGGAAGGTCGCGCACACTCTCGCTGCGCGTTACCCGATGATCAGGGTGGAGCCCGACGCCATATATGTCCGTGACGGCAACACATACACATCGGCGGGGGTAAGCGCCGGCATCGACCTCGCGCTGGCTCTCGTCGAGGAGGACCACGGCCCGGACCTCACTCGTGAGGTCGCGCGCGCGCTCGTCGTCTATCTCCAGCGGGCGGGCGGCCAGTCGCAGTTCTCAGCGCCTTTGCAAGGTCCACCACCCCGTACGCCGGCACTGCGCCGGATCGTCGATCTCGTCACAGCGGACCCGTCGGCGAGCCATTCCCTGACCGAGCTTGCCGATCACTTGAATCTGAGCCCTCGACACCTCACTCGTCTGTTCCGCGACGAACTCTCGACGACACCGGCCAGGTATGTCGAATCGATCCGCTTCGACGTCGCCAAGGCTCTCTTGGACCAGGGGTACACCGCCACCCAGGCCGCAGAGCGTGCGGGCTTTCCCAGCTACGAGAGCCTGCGCAGGGTCTTCGCACGCGAGTTGGACCTGTCGCCCGCTGCCTACCAGCGCCGATTCCGCACTGCGCGCCGGGGCGAGTCGGCCACAGGTCGAGCGACACCGTCCTGAGTGCAGACGGCGAGTCCGGTTCGTTCGATCCGCACCAATGGCACTCAGCCGACCGGACTGAACACTCGACCCACCACAGCCCTCGATGCAGCTGTCCGGATCCGGGTGGTTTCCGACCGGATGGGCGCAGCGGCGAGAGCTGTACGCGGCCAGGCTCATCGGATAGCGCGCAAGCCGGACGTCTTCTTCGTGTCCGGTACCGCGACCAGGGCAGAGGGAGGATCGACGATGGATGCTGAATTGACCGCCGCGAACACGACACCTCTGATGATGATGGCACTGCGCGCGCATGAGCGCGGTGGACCCGAACGCCTTGTGTACGAACAGGCGCCGCGGCCGACTCCCGGCCAGGACGAGATCTGCGTCGCTGTGCGGGCAGCAGCAATCACCTTCGCCGAACTGAGCTGGCCGGAAACTTGGGAAACCGAGGGCATCGATCGGACCCCGGTAATCCCGTCGCACGAATTCGCCGGAGTGGTCGCCGAAGTCGGCCCGGGTGTCATCGACTTGACTGTAGGTGATTCGGTCTTCGGGATCGCGCCATTCGACCGCGATGGGGCAGCGGCCGAATTCGTCGTCGTCCCGTCCGCGTGCGTGGCACGGAAGGAGACCGCGGTCTCCGACCTCGCCGCGGCCGCCGCCGCCTTACCCGCTCTCACCGCCTGGGAGGCACTGTGCGACAAGACGCACTTGGCTGCTGGTCAGCGCCTCCTGATCAGGGGCGGTGCCGGGGCGGTCGGGGCATTTCTCATACAGTTCGCGCACGGGATGGGCGTAGCTATCACAGTGACGGTGACCTCGGCGTCGGCCGAGGCACGCGCGAGACGCCACGGCGCCGACGATGTCGTCGTGACCACTGCTCACTCGGAGGCGCTCGATCTACCACCGTTCGAGGTCGCGATCGACGCGGTCGGCGGCGACGTGCCGGAATGGATGTATGCCTCGGTCCGCCCGGGCGGTCGCCTCATCGTTCTCCAAGAGCCCCCGAGCCAGGAACTGGCCGACAAGTATGCCGTGCGCGCGGTCTTCTTCGTAGTCCGCACGCGCCGGGAAAGGCTGGAGGCACTGGCCACGTTGCTCGCCACGGATCGAGTCGAGGTGGCGATTGCTCAGACGTTTCCGCTATCCGCCGGTAAGGCTGCCTACGAGAGCGGGTCTTCGCCGAAGTCCCGGCCTGGCAAGACGGTCATCCTGGTTCCGTAGTTCGACCTCACCCGCATCCGACGGACACGACAGCGGTCGTCGTGACACACAAGGATTTTCCAGTAGCGCCGGTCAGCAGGAGAAGCGCTCACGGTACACGGCAGGGGCCACACCGAAGTGTTGTTTGAAGACTCGGTGCAGTGTCTCGACAGAGCCGAATCCGACAGACTGTGCGATGGAACGAAGTCCGTCACCGGTGTGCACGAGCCGGCGCGCTGCCGTGTCGACGCGGATCGACTCCACATAGCGCGCCGGTGCGACCCCCACTTGTGCGCGGAACACTCGCGAGAAGTGACGAACGCTCAGGCCGACGCGACGCGCCAGCACGGAGTTGGCGAGGTCCTCGGCGAGATTGTCGAGCATCCACGCCTGCAGACGTGCGATCTGAGCGTCGGTGGCCGTGGAGCGCACCAGCAGTTCACTGAATTGACTTTGGCCACCGGGCCGCCGCAAATACATCACCAGCCAGCGTGCGACACGGCGGGCCACCTCGGCATCGTGGTCGGCGGCGACCAATGCGAGAGCCAGGTCTATTCCCGCGGATACCCCCGCCGAGGTCCAGACGTGTTCGTCCCGGACGAAAAGGGAGTCGGGTTCGACCAGGACGGCGGGACGCTCGGCGACCAACTGGGACGTAGTCGACCAGTGTGTTGTCGCGCGGCGTCCATCGAGCAGACCCGCCGCTGCCAAGGCATGGGCTCCCGCACAGACCGACGCGATGCGTGGCGGCTGGTGGGCATGCACCGCCAGCCAGCCGATGAGCGCCTCGTCGACCAGCGCCTCCGGTGCCGTCGCGCCCACTGCCAGGCCACCGGGCACGATCAAGGTGTCGATCTGCGGAGCTACTTCGTCCCAGGATGCCTCGGCGACTACACACGTGCCCCCAGCGCATCGGACGACACCCTTCTCCGGTCCCGCTACCAGCGTCCGATAGCCGGGAGCATTCGCGTGGAGGAGACGGCTCGCCGTCGTGAACACTTGGATCGGCCCCGCGACGTCGAGGAGCTCGACTCCGTCGAAGGCGGCGATCACGACAAGATGTGGCCTCACCGGCACAGTCTTCTGGTTCGCGGCCAGGACCGCAAGGACAGGAACATGTCAGATTCGGACGGAAAGGTATGGCTGAATCCGACATAACAACGTCCTTGCCGCCATCCCGCGGGCGGGACACGATCGAGATTGTTGATATCCCCCGCACTTCAGGAGTTCTCGATGATTCCCGTGATTCCCGATTCGCCGACCGCCCGTGCGGCAGCCGACCTCGCCGCGGAGGCTGCGCCCAGGTACCTGCTCAATCACAGCTACCGCACCTACCTGTTCGGTCGTTGCCTGGTCCCCGACCGGGATATCGACGACGAAGCAGCCTTCGTCGCCGCGATGATCCACGACCTCGGACTCACCGACACCCACCGCGGCACCGGTGAATTCGGTCAGGTAGGGGCAGAACTCGCCGGCCGCTTCCTGCAGCCGCGCGGATGGGACACCGATCGAATCCGCCTGGTAGAGGAGGCGATTCTGCGGCATACCAACCTCGTCGCCGAGCAAGTTCCGCTGTACCGGTTGATTCAGGCCGGCGCGGCTGTCGATGTCGCGGGACTCGGTCACGAAGAAATCTCGCGGGACGATCTTTCCAGGATTCTCGGAAGCTATCCTCGCCTCGAGTTCGTGTCGCGGATGCGCGACCGGTTCCTCGACGAAGCGCACCGTCACCCACAGGGCGCGTTCGCCGAGCTGGAACGCACTGTGGCCTTGTCCAGTCGGTTCGGAACCAATCCCATAGACCTGGCCGCCGCGTAATCTCCGTGCCTCAACCGGTGCGATGCGCTGATACCGCAATGGTTCGGGTGCGACCGATGCGCATGGGTGAAGCGCGAATGCGGTGACCGATGGCGTCGTGGAGGTGATGCGGCGGATCGCCGAACGGGTGGCCGATCGGCTCGGCGTCTGGGCGCGGGGCGATCGGCACCATGTCGACAAGGTCGATACGACCTTGCGTACCAACGCCACCGAATTCGCGGACGCCGACCGATCGTGGATCTACACCGTGGACATGCCCGGCGGTATCAACCTGGAGGAGACCCTCGCCGCCTACATCCGATACCGAAATAGTTTTCCCCCACCGGATTCCGCCGCACCGGATCGTCGGCGCACAACAGGTCGACAGACGCGAGACACCCCGGACGTGGCTTCCGTGAAGACGGGACCGGCATTCCGACGAACTGTTCCGAACCGGCTCCATACCGCAGCATCGATCTCCAATGCCCGCGACTATCTCATGCCCAACCCAACTATCGCCCCAGGGTGACCCGCAATAGTCGTCCGGGGCCGCACACCGCAAGAGGGGCTGAGGCTGCTGGGTGATCTGAGCTTCCTTCACGACGCGCCCGGCCCGCTGATCGGGCTCGGCGAAGCCCGCCCAGCCGACCCGACCATCGTGGTCACCAAGGACGACAGCGGCGGCATCGCGGTAATCGGCGGTTCTCATCCAGCACTTTCGAGCCGGGCCACCGCGTTGTCGGTGAGCCACCGTACCTCGTCCTCGCTCATCGCAATTGCCGTGTACACGACGCTGAGATCGAGGCCACCGAGCCGCTCGTTGGCGATCACAGTCAGTGACGGCCCGAACATGTCGATCGAGATGGCCCTGGTGACGTCCTCGAGCGTGTAGGTGCCGTAACTGTCCTGAAGGCCGGATTCGCCTGCTGTGGTAACAGCAAGTCCGTCGATGCGCCGCTTGTTGCGGATCGTTGGGCCCGCTTCGTATCGATATACTTCCCACTTCGGAAACTTCAGGATCGAGGCGGACTCCTTATTCTTGGCCAGCGCGGTGATCACCTTGAACGAGGCATCGCGGGCCGTGGACCAGAAGTCGTCGGTTATCGAATGCTTGGTACGCAGTATGTCGATATAGCAACCGTAGATCTCGTGCGGCAGCGCGGGTTCGCAGAGGCGACGCAGGTCGACCGTCGTCAGCACGGTCATCGCGTCGAGCCGGTACCGCTCGCGCATGGCGAGCAGGAAGGCTGCCGTTATCGCACCGTGAAGCGTGGTTCTATTGGCTTTGATGGCATCGTCGAGCGGTGTCGTTATGGTGGAGTCGAGATGACGCGCCAGTACGCGCGTTTCTTTCTTCGGATCGGGTACCTTCTGCTTGGGTAGTCGAATGGCTGGTGTATAGGTTGTCGCCTTGCCACTGCCGGACGTGTTGGGCAGACCGGCCTCGATCGGTGGGGGCAGGGTGGTGTCCATCGGGGGTTCTTGTTGAGCAACCGCTGGATCAGCGAGAAATTCGAGAAGCTGGCGAGCGAACATATTGGCGGACCGGGCGTCGAGAGTCGCGTGATCGGCGCAGATTACGATGTGGTTGAGATCGGCGTCGGGCGACTGCCGCACTATCGTTACCCGTAAGCGCGGATGATTGCCGTTCGGGATCGGTGTACGGATCTCGGCGGCAAAAACCTTGCGCCAGGCGTCCGGGTCGGCGCTGTCGAATACCTGCAACGGGATTTCCGTCGTGCCCTCGGTGTCGAACCATGGCTGGCGATAGGCGACCGGCGGCAGGTGCCAGACAATCTTGCCGTATCGGATGTGCGCGCGAAGCATCGGGTGCTGGGCCTGTAGCCAGGTGAGCGCGCGCTTCACCAGCGCCGGATCGAGGCGGCCGCGCACGTGCAGCGCCTGCATGGCGATCAGCCCGCCACGGGCATGCAACTTGTTGAGCAGTTGTTCCTGTTCGCCCAGCGGGCGGGTTTCACCCAAGCCATCCTCCGATTTTTCGACTACCATTTCAGGTCGCGATGAAAGGGCTGGCATCCCAACTATATAAGGACTCGAGCGATGAATGATATCGAAAAAATGACAGTCGAGTATATCTCCGCCATGGTGGCCGAGACCGGCGGAGCGCCGGTCGATCGCGAGACCCCTTTGCTCGAGACGGGCGTGCTGGACTCGATCAATTTGGTAAAACTGGTGCATTTCCTCGAGGAGCGATTCGAGATCAGCATCCCGGACACGGACATACGGGAAGATCTGTTCGAATCGCCTAGGACCTTGGCGACCTACGTTTCGCAACGAGCGGCTCAGCCCGCCTAGAGCTCGCGTAGCCGCGCGCGCAGAACCTTGCCGGCCGGGCTGTGCGGCAGTGCGTCGACGAACGCGATCTCGGCCGGGACCTTCTGAATGGATAGCCTCTCGCGGGCATAACGAATCAATTCATCGGCCGACACATGTGCCCCTTTGACGACAAACGCGATCAGCCGATTGGTGTTGCGCTTGTCAGGGAGACCCGCCACCGCGGCCTCGGCGACGGCGGGCAAGGTCATGAGCGTCTCCTCCACCTCGATGGGGTCGATCTTGTAGCCTGATACCTCGATCAGCAGTTTGCTGCGGCCACGGATGAAAATGCGACCTTCTTCATCGAGCGAGGCAAGATCGCCAGTCCGGAACCAGCCCTCATCGAACGCCTGAGCATTGGCCACGTCGTCACCGAGATAGCCCTGCATGAGCGACGACGATTTTACTTCCATCTCGCCGACGGATGGACCGAGTTCGCTCTCGAACGCAGCGATGCGAACCCTGGCGTCGCCGGCCGGCTTGCCCACCGAGGCCCAGGTTGCGTCGGGATCGACGGAGTTGTTATGCGAGAACATGCCGGCTTCGGTCGAGCCGTAATCCTGACGAAGTGTGATACCGAGCCGCTCGCGCACCGCTTCGAAGATCGGCCGCTTCAGCGCGACGCCACCCGAGAAGGCCGAGCGCAGCCTGAGATCGAAACTGCCGGCTTGGCCGACGATGATTTCATACATTGCCGGAACGGCACCCATGAAGGTGACGCGTTCGCGGACCATGGTGTCGAGCAACCGCTTGCGCGAAAGCGCCAGCGGCAGCGGATCGCTCCAGTAGAGCGTCGTCGCACCGGCGGCGACGGCGTCCGTGGCGCCCAGTAGGAAACCCAACGCGAAGTTGCCCGGCAACATATCGAGGACGATATCGTCGGGCTGCAGGTCCCACGCCGTGCTGGCTCGTTCCCCATCAGCGATGAACTCGGCATGGGTGTGCGGCACCACCTTGGGCAACCCAGTCGAGCCGGAGGAGAAGAGGTAGAGCGCCGTTGTGTTGCCAGGCAGTTTCGGCAGCCTGGCTGTTGCACTTCCTTCGGGTAGGGCGCTCGTAAGGAACAAGGGAATGCCGGGGGCTGCCTCTGAGATCAGTGTCTCGGCAGCAGCGGCAGCGCCAGGAGTCGAGATGACGGACTTGGGTCCGGCCTTTTGCGCGAGCGCGGCGAGTTCGGATCGCGTGGCCGTCGCGCTCAGCGGCATCGCGATGGCGCCTATGGCGAATAGTGCGTGGGCAGTGACGAATAGATCGGGTGAGTTCGGAATCAGCAGAGCGACGGGATCGCCACTTTTGATGCCACGTTCAATCAAGCCGGCCGCAAGACGGCCGATCCGCTCGACCAAAGCGGCGTAGGGCGTCAATGTATCGCCCTGACGCAATCCGCTGGTGATCGGCGCCCGCGCTGTCCACGTGAGCAGATTGTCGTAGATCATCTCGACTCCGCAGGGTCTGCCCCTCTGCCCGTAAGGATAGAAGTGGGATGCGCTCCCGGCAAGCCAGATCGAATTCACCAACCCGGCATCCACAAGGCGTCAGCAATGACGATGGGGGCCTGAAAGGACGTTTACCAACCCGTATGCAGGAGTTCTGCGACAATGCGGTCCGGGTCGCCCGTAACCGTGCGAACGGGGTGGCTCGGGAGCAGATCGTCGCCGATTTCGGTGTTCATCCGGTGACGTTGTCGAATGGATGCGTCAAGCCGATTTCGATGATGGGAGCCGGCCCCGGCACCCCGACCGATGAGTCCGCTGAGCGGTGGGAAACTGCGCCGCCGTATTCGTCTGTTGTAGCACCAGAACTAAGTAGTGTGCCGTGCTGCGGCGTAATTGTCGCAGGCTCAAGTTCCAGGAAAAGTCTTTCCTCGCTTGTGAAAGATGCTGCCGACGACGGGATTCCCATGTCGGTGACGTGCGGGTAATTCAGCGCGCTCGCCAACCACTTTTAGCGCTGGCTCGTTGCCTCATGACCGCCGCCGAGATCGCCGAGGCGTATCGGGCAAACGCCTTGTTCGCCGCCCACCGTGACGCCCCCGAGTTCGGGCGACCTGAACCGGCCCGGTTCGATCCGATGGTGAAGTACGCCGGCGCTGACGAGATCGTCGAGTGGCCCGGCCTACAGCATGCCCGGGATCCTCGGCGATATCACCGGCGTCCCGACGAAGAGTGACTGACGAAACTCACAGCGCATGAAGCCGAGTCAGCATGTCGAAGGCCGATTCGGTGATGGCGTACAGTGCCCGGATCTCCGATTCCTTCGCGGCACGCACCCCAGGATCCTGTAGGGCAAGGCCATTGTCGAAAACGATGACGCTGTAGCCGAGGTCGACGGCGCGTCGCATCGCTGTCGTCGCGACGCCCTTGCCCACCAACAGGTCCAGTCCCTCGCCGACGAAGTAAAAACGCCACAGCGGGCCGAAGTCGGCGTTGTAGACCTGTTTGGTCCGGTCGATGACGAGCTCGCCGGTGGAGGAGACAGCGTCGATGATCTTGAAGTAATCGGGCGCGTTCTCCGGCCTGGTGGCGACAGCGGCAACGGAATACGCGAGATCGACGGTGTATTGGGCGTTGTATCCGGCCATTGCCACGCGAGCGCCGGAGATTTCGCACTGCCGCGCCAGCTCGAAATAGTGCGCCCACTGTGGTTCGGCACTGCCGCCGGTGAATTCGGCATGCAGGTTGACCAGGATGCGGCGCAGCAATTCGAGACCGAGGGCGTGCGCGAAGTCGCGGTCTGCGAAGGCGGCGGGGTCGCGCTGCAGCGGCATCACGGCCACCTGCTCGACGGCATCCCAGCCCAGTGGAAACAGGCCACGTCGATCGCGGTGCGACACCAGAATTTCGGCGATCCGGTGCAGCCGATCGACAGCGGTTTCCGACCGGTGCAAGGAATCTCCGGCGAGGGTGGTCGTATCCGAGAGGTCGGCGATCGTCCGCAGCTCGTCCCGGGACAGCGCCGTTCCACATACTGCGACATCGACGTCCGCCGAGGCCAATGTCTGAGCCGAGGCCGCCGGAGCGGCGAGCGCCAGCAGGATAGCGCAGGTCACACGGATCGCGGTTCCAGTAGGCAGCACGGGGCGGAATGGTATCGCGTGGACGCGGCCTGCACCGGGCACGACACCGACCACTCGCGTGGCGACCCCCGGCGCGGCAGCGACGACGGCGGTGGGGGTCGTGCACAGGTGCGCAGCTCAGCGGGCCCGCCGGTCGGAGTGCCGGGCCGGCTCCCATCATGAAATCGGCTCGACGCATCCAATCGACAACGCCACCGGAGGAATACCGAAGATCAGACCACCGAAGGTGTCAGGTGGATGGGTTGTCCGGCGCGCCGGTCCGGGGAATAGCCAGCGCGAGTTGCGGTTGGTCGCGGTGTTCCTGTTGGCGCGGTTCCACGCCAACAGGATGCCGGCGACCAGTTCCGGGACCGGGGACGGTGGGTGCGCTGACCCACAAGGGCGTGCGGGTGGAATCGTCAAGGAAAGCCTGACTCGCCCATCGCGACGCTGCTGCTGTCGACGATGGGCGCCTGCGCCGAGTTCGAGCGCGCCCTGATCGTTGAGCGCCACCGCGAGAGCATCGCCGCGGCTGAGACCCGCGGGGCCTTCACCGGCCGCGAACCTACGCTGACCGGTGAGCAGGCCGATCGGCTGCGCGAGCGCGCTGCGGCGGGTAAGCGGAAGTCGGTGCTGGCCAGGGAGTTCGGTGTCAGCCGCGAGACCGTCTACAGCAATCTGCGGGCCGAGCTGGCACAGGCTGAGTCGGGCCATGGGGTGTAACAACCATGGGGTGTAACAAGCTGGACAACAGCCCCGGCGGCGCCCTTGCCGCCGGAGGCTGTCGCACGTCCGGACGCTACCCGCCTACGGCCCAGCCGGGTACCCAAATGTCACGAACAGGTCACGGCCCGGATATGGGCGCACTCCTGCCGGTCGAGGTCCCCGCACGGCCAGGGGTGCGAGGAGCAGTGGCACGGAATCCGGCCCGGCGGCAGCGCGAATCGGCCTGGGCGTTCGCCGTCGCGCGGGCCTTCAAAGTCGCCGGTATCGCGCATGCGAGTAACTTCTACGGTAACTGCTCAGCGGGGATTCTTCTCGTCGATGTTCCCCGACTGGAATCGCGACGGCACACTGGCGGAGTACGCGGCCGTCGAGGCGCGCAACCTCACGCCGCTGCCGGGAGACGTCGATCTCACGGTGGGCGCGAGCCTGCCGACCTCGGGTCTGACCGCTTGGCAGGGACTGTTCGAGCACGGTCGCCTTCAGGCGGGGCAGAGCGTGCTGGTGCACGGTGCGGCCCGCGGCGTCGGATCGATGGTCACCCAGTTTGCGCATGCGGCCGGCGCTTACGTGATCGGTACCGGACGCGCTGCCGATCGTCAGATGGCACTCGACTTCGGCGCGAAGGAGTTCGTCGACCTCGACAACGCATCGCTGGAAGCCGTCGGCGGAGTCGATCTGGTGTTCGATGTGATCGGCGGTGACATCGGGAACCGGTCGGCAAGGCTGGTTCGAGCCGGAGGAACGTTGGTGACGATCGCCGGCCCGCCGGAGGCGCGTCCCGCGGACGGCCTGGCGATCGACTTCGTCGTCGTGTCCGATCGCGCCCAACCGAGTGAGGTTGTCCAGCGGGTGCGGGACCGACGTCTGCGAACGGTCATCGGCAACGTCGCGACCCTCGATGATGCCGTTGCGGCGTTCAATCCGACCGAGCGGATCAAGGGAAAGACGACCATCCGCGTTCGCCCGTAAGGACTCGACACATGGGGCGCCGGTGGTAATCGCCCATGTCAGACGAAACCTGTTGGTCACCAACGAAATCCAAGAGCAAATTTGCGACTCGCCTACAGCAGCGAGTGCCGGTGCGCGCATGTCTCCGCCACGAGTTCGCCGCCACAGCGCCTTGAAGGGCGCCCGAGATTCCTATGTTGCAGGCGATTTGGGGCGGACTTCTCGCCCACGAGTCTCAGTTATGCGAGGTCAGGGTGGTCTTGATCGGTGGCGGCACCGTCCCGGTGCCGCCAGCTGGATTCCGATGACCGGACATAGCGGGAGACGGCACCGTGCGACCCCGACTCAGTCGTGGAAGTAGTGACGTTCGGCCAGGTCCTCAAGCAGTGTGGGGCCGCTGGGCGCCCAGCCCATTGTCGCGGCGGCGGGACCACCGTCGCCGGTCATCGGCATGGCCCACATCATGCTCAGCCAACCGAAGTGGGCGGCCGCGTCGGCGGGGTCGATCGAGGTGGTCGGCACGCCGAGTTGGCGGGCGACGGCCTCGGCGATATCGCGGGTCGCCACGCCGGCATCGGCGACCGCGTGTAACACCGTTCCAGCCTCCGCCTTGTCCACCGCGAGTCGAAACAGCCGCGCGGCGTCCTCGCGATGCACGGCCGACCAGGCATTCGCGCCATCGCCGACATAGCCGGACGCGCCCTTCTCCCGTGCGATCTCAACGATTCGACGGACGAATCCGTGGTCACCTGCGCCGTGCACTGTCGGCGGCAGTCCCACCACCACAGACCGAATCCCACGTTCGGCGAGCTCGCCCAACAACGTCAATCCGTGATCGCGGCGAATCCCGCGCTGCAAGAACGGGAACTGACCAAGCTGGCCGCACTCGCGGCCAGCAGCGCCGCAGCGCTGCGCCAGCGCGGCATCCCCGAACCCGCCGCAAGCCTCACCGCCGAAGCCGCCATCGCAGTCTTCAAAATCGCCTACACCACCTGGGCCGAAGCGCTATCCCGCCGCAGCCTGGTCGAATACATCCAGGAAACACTGGCCGAACTCGAAACAGTCGCCACCGGGGCACCGCTGCACTAGTCCCGATCCACCTGGCGACGCGGGACCAGGATCATCCGCGGAACCTGCTCGATACGTACTCCGAGTACGCAGACCTCGAGATCGACCGACTCCTCTCTTGTGGTCGATCCCGCGCCTTCAACGCCCCCGTGATCGCAGAATCTGGCCCTCGTACTCACGACTCGGGCGCTACCCGTCGCGCGCCGCGCACGTGCTGTGGCGCCAAACCCCACGACCAGGTCGGGAGACCGAACTGCTTGCCCATCTGGATCGTGACCGCTCATCGCGACCGCCCGACCCCGCGCAGGAAGACTCCCGCGGTACGCGATCCCGTTCCGCGGCGACCTCGGTGCGGATCTTCCCCGCCACCTCCGGACATGCCGCTAGTCGAGTAGCCGATCCCACACCGCGATCCACTCTCCGTGTACCTGCACGCTGAGTTCGGCGTGCTGGAACCTGGACATCTCGAAGTCGTCGCCGCGGTGATCCTTCGCAACGGACGCATCTCCGGCGGCGAACCTCATGTTTAATTCCGCGATCATGATCTCGAACGCGGCAACTGGTCGGATGCGGGACGCAACGGGATCCTCACGTCAATAGTCGAACCCGGAACGCACTCCGTCATGATGAAGTCTGACCCCCGGCAGGAATCCGAACGGTATCCGTCACGGTTTAGTAGATCACGCTTGCGGTCCTCGGACCGGCTACCGGCAGGCCAGCCATCCGCGGCAACCGAGGCGCGCCATACGGATGGGTTGCAGGTGAAGGTCGCGGTCTGCTCGAGGACGCCATCGACGTTGCGGAATTTGTGTCCCTGAGCTTCCAATGCCTCGACGAGGCCGCCGTACTCGTGCTCGATCCGGCGCCATGGTTGCCGCAGCAAGGCCACTCCAGCAAGATAGGGGCGCTGGTAGAGGATCTCGGCCATGGCCTCCGGGTCGATGTCGACAATCGCGGTGAAGTCTTCTTCCCAGAACGCGAACTGCTGGCCTTCCGCGGCAGCGCAGACAGCGCGCATCGCCGCGCTGTAACCGCGGCGGCCGACGTCCACCACCCTGCCGTGCTGGGCGAGCCAGCCATGGTGACCGGCATCGCCGGAGTCGTCGACGAACACAAGGTCGCTCACACCGTGCACGTGCTCGTCGATCGAGGCGAGAGCCCGCTCGATATAGGTGCGTTTGCGATACGTACCGATGATCAGGCGCATGGCTGGATTACGACGAGCCGGCGCTGACGGCCATTCACAGCGGCCCGGTCTGTATGAAGTCGTTGAAACTCATGATCTCCCACAGGGCGGGCAGGATGATGCTGACCCTTGGCCATGGTTGCTCCGATCTGGAATCAGCGGCAATACCGCTCAGTCAGGCCTAGCGACCAGGCGTGAAGTTGACGTGTCGGGACATAGAAATACCAGAACTCCCGCAGAGAAGGTACGTCCGCCGAGACAATCCCTCGAGCTGGAGTTCACGGTGTCCGATTGACGTGAATCAGCCCTGCCCCCACACTCTTTCGCGCCGGCGTGCCCGAGCGAATTGACCAGGATGGCCTGGTCGAGATCGTCGAGGCGGTTATGGAATCGACCCGGATGATTCACTGGCCAGAAGTCCGGGTGTTCCCGCCGCGGGTGGTTCTGCATCTACTGGCGGCGGCGTTCTTTCCGGAACTGGCTATCGGCACGTGTGGACGTGGACGATTCTCTGCACTCTGCAAGTCGGGCACATAGCTCTAGTGCGGTCGTGGTTGGTCGATTGCGTCACCGTCAGCATCCATGGTCGTGACCGTCAGCAAAGCCCGTGGGCGGGTTGATGTCGTCTCACGGGGCACCCGGTTCGGTCGGTGCCGTTGGAGCAGGTGCGTGGCCAGGCGTGCACGTTGTCGCCGAGTGTGGACCGTGCGGGAGCGACGGTGGCGGCGCCTGCTGCGGCTGCTTCTGCCGTGAGTCGGCCGCCGTTCTCCTCGGAGATTTTCTGCTGACAGCGCACTACACAGTGCGCACAGCCGTGCGGCTGCGCCGGTGTGCGGTGTCGATTCACGTGAACAGGAATTGCATCTTCGCTGCCGTCTCCAGCTACGAATTTCGCTGATATTTCATCCTTTTCGCCTGCGTGAATTATCGCTTCGAAGCTGCGACCGCCGCCCAGCTCCTCGCCGAGAAAAGACTCCTTCGGCTGCGTATGACCTGTTTCCCTCAGGATGAATACCCCCATCGAAGTTTCGAGGACGAGTCTGCCGCCCTCGCCCATTCCGCCTTCCATATAGCATTCGACTCTGTATTCATCATGACCGCGACGGTGAACGAAATCCAGGAAAATTCCTGATTGCTGCAGCCTGTTGGACACGAGCAAGCCGTCGCGACATTCCGAGCATTGCTTCATTCCGAGAAGGAAGATCTTGTATCGAGGATGCAGATTCCGCTTGCTCAGAATTACTCGATTATCTATTTTGCGCACAATTTCTTTGATCAAATCCTTGTAGGCCAGCTCTTCACCCGGGTCGAGGACACTTTGCCCGGACTGCCTGATGCGCCAAGCTATGTCACTCAATATTTGACACTGCATGAATCTCTCGATGTGACCAGATTTGTCTCGCCATTCATCGAGCATGCACAGGTACGCCACTCTCGGTACTGTGGTGTAGTATTCTTTGTCGCTCAGTTTTCCGCCTGTGGCAGAGCTGCTATCACGTCTCTTTCGGTAGTAGTAGACCGTCTCCGATAGGACGCCGTAAGCCTTTTTTCTCAGGAGGAATTCGCTCAGAAATTTGCCATCTTCGGTTATTTTCAGTCTGGCATCGAATTTCAACCCTTCGAGTGCCTGCCTCCTGAAAATGCAGGTAGTGACATGAAATAGGGGACTATCGGGCTCCGACGATAATTTCAACACTCTGGTCTTGTGAAATTTGTAGTTGTTTCGATGTTCACCGGTTTGAGCATCGAAGAACTTTATCTTCGATGCGACAAGGTCGACCTCGTCATGATGACGGTCCAGAAAATCGACAGATGCGCTGAATGCATCTCTCGACCATGCATCGTCGCCATCGAAGAAGTTGACGTACTTCCCGCTCGCCCGATCGAGACCAACGTTTCGAGCGACGCTCACCCCGCGATGTTCCTGTTTGAAGTATGCGACGTTGTCCGGATATCTTTTCTTGGCGTTTTGACATATTTCATCGGAACTATCCGTACTACCATCATTGATCAATATCAACTCGATGCTGTTCTCGAATACGATCGTTTGATTTACAATGCTGTCAAGGGCCGATTCCAAATAGCTCTCGAGGTTGTAGACGGGAACTATCACCGATACCATCGGCCGGCTATGCTTCATATCGGTCACCGTAGCTTTCCGTTGCGTTCGCATCCAGCTGAACACCGCCGTCCGCTCGTTCTTACACCGCGTCCAGAAACTTCCCGGCCACGTCCGCGCCTACTTCCAGGCTCCACACACAAGCTATACGCTTCAACCATGTAATTTCGTGTCGATATTCGAGATATTCACATGGACGGTGGCATTTTCCAGCCACGCCCAGTATCCAGCGACTTCGGCCGCCGAACTCCGCTGCCGCGATTCCACCTGCATTCGCTGCGGTCAGCGCCCGAGCCAGACCCTGGTACTGCCTCGTATCACGGGCAGTACCAGGGCCGCACCGGCAATGTCCGCCAAGTGCCGCGTACGGTCGAGTATCACGCTGATGTCCTCGAGGCTCGACGCGCCGGCCCCGGACGGGGCGCAACCCTGGGCCGACCACGATCCCGCCACGATCCGCAGCCCCGAACAAACCGCGCTGGGATTCCACGTTCCAGGACTGCAGCCCCGGCCGAAACTCGGCTACAACACGGTGAACGGAGGAGAGGGCGGAAACTGGACCGGCAGGCCCGCCAAGGCCCGGTGGATGGGTCCGGGCCGCCAGGTTATCTCCCCTGCCAGCCGTAGCTCGGGCAGCGCATCCAGAAGCTGATCGATCGCGTCCTGTGCGATCAGGTAGGACATCGACCGCGCGGGGCAGGCATGTGGCCCCAAACCCCAGGCCAGATGCGAGCGATTACCAACGAGACTATCGGTGCGAATCTCGGGGTCGTTGTTGCATCCGGACATGCTGATGACGACCGGCTGATGTGCGGGCAGCCACACGTCGTCGACGAGGAGCGGTTGCCTGGGGAAGGTGACGCAGAGATTCGCCAGCGGTGGGTCGTTGAAAAGCACCTCGTCGAGCGCGTCGCGGGTGGACAGGCTCCCGCCGAGGATGCCGCCCGCGAACCGCTCGTCGGTGAGGATCAGCAGCAGGGCGTTGGCGATGAGGTTCAATTGCAGTTCGCACGCGCCGGCATAGATGCCCACAATCTGGTTGAGGACCTCCACATCGTCGAGCTCGGCCGGATGCTGTACCAACCGCGAGGTGATGTCGTTGCCAGGATCGGCTCGCTTGGACGTGACCAGTTCGATCAATGCTTCGGAGAGCATTGCGTTTCCCGCTTCGGCATCGACGCCCTCGAATACAGCAGCCAGCGCCGTCGCGGCTCGCTGACCTATTTCCGGAGGGCAGCCCAGCTGGGAATTGACGGCCTCGAAGGCCACCGGAAAGGCGTACTGGCTGATGATGTCTGCGCTACCATCCTCGCAAAAACTGTTGATGTGCGGGATGGCGATCTGCCCCACGATGGCGTGCAGCGCATGCAGATCGGCTCCGTCGATACTCGACGTGATCGCCTGCCGATAGCGTAAATAGTCGATTCCGGTGTTCTTGCTTGCGGTGGGACGCCACCCGATGATCGGCAGGACAGGGCAGTCGGCGGGGACGTTCTTCTGCCACGTCCGCGGATCGGCCGAAAAGTGTTCAGGGTCGTTGAGGATCCGCACCGCGGTGTGATAGCGGATCACCAGGGTGGCCGGCACACCCGGCGCGAGGTCCACCGGCACCAGAGAGCCGTATCGCTTGCGCATTTCGTCGTACGCGCGATGCGGATCCGCGGCGAACTCCGGGGCATATAACGGAACGCGTGGGCCGACGATGCCGTCGGGTGCGCCGTGGGCTACCGGGCAGGTTCCGCTGGGCCGCGGCGATTCTGGCACGGTCATGAGACCCGGTCGAATTGCAGGTGGAGTTTCTCGGGTGCGCCGATGCTGACACCGACAGCCGAGCGGATCGACGTTCCGGGCGCGATCCGGAAGTTCGTCAGCCGGGCAAGCAGGCGGTTGACCCCGATCTCCAGTTGCAGCCGGGCCATATGCTGCCCCACACAGCGGTGGATACCGACTCCGAAGGCCATGTGTGGGTTGGGGAAGCGGTCGAGGTCTAGTTGGTCGGGATTGTCGAACTTGGCGGCATCACGGTTGCCCGAGCGCCAGTGCACGGCGACCCGGTCGCCCTTGACCAGGGGGATACCGAGCAGGTCGTTGTCCTGCACCACAACCCGGCCCATCACCGACACCGTCGAGGTGAGGCGCAGCAACTCGTCCAATGTGCGGTTGGCCCAATTCGGTTCGCGCAGGCGCGTTTCCAAATCTGGTTGCTCGGCCAGAAATCGACCGATGTAGGCCAGTGTCCCGCGAGTGGTGTCCAGACCACCGAGGAGTAGCACGGTGACCAATCCCAGCCGCTCTTCCTGTGTCAACGGCCGTCCGCCCGCCACCGTCGCCTCGACGACGGACTGCAGGAAGTCGTCACGCCGGTCGCTCTCGCGGGCAGCCATCAATTCCGTGGCCAACTCCGCGACCGCGGCGAAGCTCTCGGGCGTGCCCTGTGACGATACGGCCGTCACCGCCTCGACCCCGCGTCGCAGCCGCTCCTCGTTGTCATCGTCGAGCACCACCTTCGCCAGTGTCCCAGCGGTGAAGGGAATGGCGAACCGGCTGATGAACTCGACCTCGCCGTCCTGGACGAAACCATCGATCAACTCGTCCGCGAGCTGCTCGAGAATCGGCTGGTAGCGCGCCAGCGCGGCGCGGGAGAGGCGATTGTTCAGAAAGCCGCGGAACTCCCCGTGTAGCGGTGGATCGAGATCGAGTGGTGGAAGCGCGACCGGCACCTCCATGATTCCGGGTTGCGCCGAGCTGAACACCTCGGGATGTACTGCGACCGTCCGCAAGTCCGCGTAGCGCGTCACAACGTGCATCCCGCCGCCGAAGTTCGTATGCACGACCGGGCACTGCTCGCGTGCCCACTTCAGTTCGTCATCGAGTCGCGTACAGTGCTGTTCATCGAAAAAGTCGAGGCCATCGAAGAATTCTTGGTGGCTGTCGATCACAGTCTGCTCCTTTGTAACCCCCGATCAGCGATGTACCGATCGGGTGCCGACGCTGTCCTGGTGTCGGCGCACTCGGCGAGTCGAACCCGTTGTGCAGCAACGAATTGCGATATCCCCGAGCGGGACGAGGATACAGCGTGGCGTCGAGACAAGGGCGTGGACTGCCGAGTTACCTGAAGCGAGAACAGCCCCGCGCCTCGTCGGGCGAGGCTCAATCCGGGGGCCCACATGTCATCGGCGAGCTCTCGAGACGCGATCCATGCCTCCGAGCGAATAGTCGCGATCCCTGCCCAAGCTGGTAACGGCCCAGCATCCGGCCTCGGAACACCCCTGCCAAGTCGGTATCGCCTTCGTCACTGGGTTGACCGGGACCCGGCCGAGGCAACGACCCCAGCCATGCGCCTTGTTGATGAATCAGCGCGTCCGCCTTGCTCGACCGGGTTCCGGAAACTCTGCCCCACCAGGCACTCCTAGCCGGGCAGCCACGCTGCGGGCTCGTTCGCGGCGGGGTGACACGCATGGCTGCACCGCCGAATCGACCAAGACCTCACTGCGGCAGTGGCCGGGAAGTTTCTGGACGCGGTGGAGGAACGATCGAACGGTGGTGTTCAGCTGATTGCGGGTGGTGATGATCTGGTCGGCGAGGGTGCGTTCGAGGTCGGCGTGCTGTTCTGGGCAAACTCGGCTGTCGATTTCAGCGTTTCCGCTGATCAGAGGCTATTTGTGGGGCGGGCGGGGCTCGAACCCGCGACCAATGGATTATGAGATCAAACACTCTGGACAGTGTGCTGACCTCGCAATATGCTGCTCAGCCACGACCAAATAAGCAAAATACCTTGCTGTCGTACAGCGACCTGCTGATCTTGAATGCTCGCCCAGGGACATACGTGCGGCTCGAACATTGAGCACCACCGGAGGACCAGGTCAACCAGACGGTTGTCGCAGTCTACGCCGCCGCTGTCTCGATAGGCCCTGTCCGTGATACAGCCCCACCACATATCGAGAGCGGAGGTCACGCGGTATATCCCACATCGCGCCGCTGTCATTCGGAGGATCCGCGCACAACGGTACGTGAAGCGCGCCAACTGTGCTATCAGGTCAACAATGTCTGCAGCTGCCGAATCTCGCTATACCTCGATCAAGAGCGCCCCGGCGGCGCAAAGTGCCGCCGGGGCACATTGTTCCTCTTCGCGTGTTCTGGCATCCGCTTCGGCGACGTGGCAGCACGCGGACTGCTCAAACTCGCCACTTCTTCATTCACCCGACAGTGCTGGGCACTCCATGAGCCATCCCCGACTTACTCTCCCGCGACCCGCCCACAAATCCGCCGACACCGCTCGTGGGGCCTGGCTGTGGTCCCGCCACCGACAACTGCTGTGAAGCGCCCGGCCAGCTTTGTAAATCTGTTGGCAGGAGCGGGGTTCCACGGACTAGATTCACTCAGTTCTGGGTTTGGTACCACACAATCGGAGATGCGCGATGGAGCCGAGCAAGGTTAATGAGCTTGAGCAAGCTCTCACCGAGAACGCTCTGGCGTTCTTGCGTCGGTCGGTTGAGGGCATAGAGGGCTCCCCATGCAACCGGGATGCCGAATTCGCGATTGTCGATCTCGCAGTGGGAGTTGAAGTCCTGCTCAAGGCGCGAGTCCTGCGACATGACTGGACGCTCATCTGCGCCGACCGTGCGAAGAAGTCGGAGGAGCAGCTCGAACGTGAACTGCTCGCCGGGACGGCGTTCACGATCACCCCGACTTCAGCAGTGAAGTACCTAGCAGAGGAAGTCGGCGTCGATTTCAAGGCAAACGGGTACGACGGACGGGTCGAGCAGGTCAGCAAACTGCGCAATAGAGCAGTGCACTTCACCCTGAGTCAGGGGCCGTTGCCCATCAGTGTCACGGTGGCGTACGGCCGTGGACTTGACTTTGTGCTCTGGTTCCTCGGCTCCGAGTTCCGTGACAGCGCACCCGGTCGAACAGCGAATCTGGTCGAGGACTTCATTGAGGATCTCACCGCAGTGGTTGGCGAGATCAACGATTTCGTTGTCGAACGCGAGAAGAGTGTGGCGGCCAACATTCGAGCGATTGAGAGGTGCCTTACATGCCCACGCTGCGACAGAAGGGCAGTCAGCTTCACAGAGCGTGACCCGATCCGTTGCGCGTTCTGTCTGTGGAACCCAGCCGACGGCGAGATAGCCGCTGCGGAATACGTCTCTGAAGTTCTCGGCACGAACCAGTACAGGACTGTTAAGGGCGGGGAGGAGTGGCCGGTCCACGAGTGCCTAAGTTGTGGCGAGTTGGCGATGGTCCAGGGCATCGAGGACTTGGGCGAGGATCCCGGCGATGCTGGCTCGCTCAACTGCGATGGATACGTAGCGCCGCATTGGGGTTGCTTCAGCTGCAGGATGTCGGCTGGGTACCCGGAGGTCGACCGGTGTAGTCGCTGCGACCAGCCGACCACTCAGGGGGGCGACGATGGCACATCGATCTGTTCTGAATGTTGGGCCGAGGTCCTCAAGAGCGACTGACAGGATCAGCGTCCACCCTCCAACGTTCGATGAGTTGAGAACAGCATCATTCGGTGCGCCCCGGGGCTGACTGGTGGTCACGACGCTCGATCGCAGCTGGAATGGGCCTTCTCCGAGTTAGACGGACAGGTGGCATACCCCTGCCTCCTCATGGCTCGATTGTCTGGCCTCACGCGGTCGTGTCAAGGGAAAGGAACACCCTTGACATGACCTCCCTCAGCTCAGGGATGGCCACTCCGAGGAAGCAGGGGAAGGGAAGTCGCCGGACGAGAAGTCGCCGCAGGCTACAGGCGACTCCTCAAATATTCGATGACGTCCTGCTCGATCTGCGCCGGAGTTTCGTCTCGTGCGGGGAATTTAGGGGCGAAGGGTCGGCCAGGGTGAAGGGTATCCCATCGGGTTCTTACACCGTTGATACGTCCGCTACCTGGATCGTGGTTGCCGAAACCGTCGAGCAGCGAGTTCCATACCGGTGTGTACCGGCGGATGAGCGCGGACTCACCAAGCGCGATCCATATGTCCTGAACGACAAGCCAGCGGACGGCGAAATCGTTGATGTCGAGATTCTGGGCCGCGCGAATGCTGTTCGCGTGTTCGCGGATCCGTTTGAACAGTGCGTTCGAGCTGTCGTGATTGAGTGTCTCAAGCCCTCGTCGGCCGCCTGCCGGTACCGCCTTGCCGACATAGATCGGGGCAGTCCACGCCTCCTGATTGTGCTTGGAGAGAGGCTCGTAGGCATTGAACGGACCCCGGTAATAGATCTCGTACACGCCTGCACCGAGGAAAGGAGACAGCTCACCCAGCGGTGTCGCCTCTGTCTCCTCCATCCTGCTAACCACCGACTGCGCGAGGTTTTCCATATCGAGCGGGTTGAACGGTGTAGTCACGCGGGAACTTTACTTCGGCGGTCCCTCGCCTGCTTCACATGCCCACGGACAGTTGCCAGTTCGAGGTGCTCGCGGACCGAGAGCGCGACCTTCTCGGCCAGCAAGACCGGCACCGCGTTACCCAACTGCCGCATCGCCTCACCCCAAGGTCCATGCAACCGGTAGCGGTCGGGAAACGTCTGCAATCGCGCCGCCTCCCGGACCGTGAAGTATCGAACGGAACCGTCGACATCCCGGAGCATGTTCTCTCCGCCGGGTACCCCGTGCACTCCGGCCTTGAGCGCCTTCGATGGCTGATCGATGTACGAACCGGTGTGCCCCGGATACGAGCGTGCACCCGGTTGGAGCACATGATTCAGGAACTTGGTGCTGCCATCTCGAGTGGGTTCCGGCAGGCCCTCGAGCGCATCCCTAACCGTTCTCCATGGCTGAAGCGGGCTCGCGAACAAGCCGGACTGCCGAGCAGTGGTGGTGCGGTGCTTCTTAGCTACCTTGTGTCGATCCCAGTACGACCCGTGCTCCTGCGAGTAGCGCAGCGCGGCGGCAGAGTGCGTAGCTTTCGGGAATGACCACTCGGCGTCGACGTCGGATCGGAAGCCAACGAAGAACACTCGCCACCTCTGCTGGGGAACCCCGTAGTCGGCCGCGTTGACCAACGTAGGCAGCACCTTGTATTGGAGGTCCGATCTGATCGAGGTGTGCTCAGCTTGCAGCCGCGCGAAATGCTCATCCCAGGCTTCACCATCGCGACTGACCAACTCAGGATGCGCTAGCCGTAGCTGGATATAGGAGTAGTAGTCGGCGAACGCAGGCCGTGTGAGCCCGCGGACATTTTCCACAATGAAGGCGCGAGGCCGCAGTTGCCGAATCACCTCGGCGGTAGCAGGGAACATGTCGCGCGCATCATCGGCAGCACGCGCCTTCCCACCTGCGCTGAACGGCTGGCACGGCGGACCACCGGTCACAATGTCAACCCCGTTAGGGATCGCGGACCAATCGACGTCGCGGACATCGCCTTCGCGGACGTCGATACCCTGTACCAGGGGATGCCCCGCCTCCCTGTTCTCACGGAGAGTGTCACATGCCCACTTGGCCCACTCGGCGACGACCTCGGTCGTGAAACCCGCTAGGTGTGACCCCAGGGCCAACCCGCCACCTCCCGCGAACAGCTCTACACTCCGCATGCCGGGCATCCTATCCGTGAGGTCCCACAAGATCGGGAATAGTCATGGTCGAAACTGAAAAAATGGGTGCGAGCTGGGCATCTACCGAATCAGTCCGATCGGTGATGCGCGCCAACCGGCGCCGTGACACCCGCCCCGAGCTAGCCATCCGGCGTATCGTCCACGCTGCGGGACTGCGATACCGCGTCGACTACCCACCCATGACGGGAAACCGACGCATGCGCGCCGACCTCGTCTTCACCCGAGCCAAAGTAGCCGTGTTCATCGACGGCTGTTTCTGGCACGGCTGCCCCGAACACCACCGACCCTCTCGAACGAATGCGGAATTCTGGTCGAACAAGATCAGCGCGAACCAAGAACGAGACTCACGGACGAACGCCCTCCTCGAGGACGCGGGGTGGACAGTGTTGAGGGTCTGGGAGCACGAACCCCCGGAACAAGCCGCAAGCCGCATTGTCACCGCCGTCCGGGGGGCCAGGTAACCAAGCCGGTCCGGGCAAACGACCGTGTCGACTACTTTCCGACTACAAACGTTCACCGCCCTCACCGAACAACCACGCACTTCGCGCGTCGATGGCAGCCGAGATATCAAGTGCCGCAGTGTTATCCGTGAACTTTGGCGGACGCTGGCGGACGTTCGGAAGTATCGGCAGGTTTACGGTTCGAGTGGCACGCACCGCGCCGCAAACTAGTTACCCCGTGGGAACCACGCGACCTTACCTGCATGCATGAGAAGGTTGGATGCACCCAGCGGCAGGAGGCATTCGGAGTACTGTCCTGCCTCATGCGCTACGTTCCGGAGTTCCTAGACGAGCGAACCCTCACGTTGCTATCGGAGACTTGCCCGCATTGCGCAACACCCTTATGGGATGACACGCGAACCGTCGATCACGTGCCTTCGAAGGTTTTTCTGCGGCATCCCTACCCGCTCGAACTTCCGACAATCCCTACTTGCAAACAGTGCAATCTGGGTTTTTCCATCGATGAAGAGTATCTGTTCACCTTCCTGGGATGCGTGCTTGCCGGATCAGCCGAAGTGGAAGATCAGGTTGACGAACGAGTCCGGAAGATTCTCGAAAGAAGTCCAAAACTGCGGGCGCGCATTGCAAACGCACGCGCGAAGACTCTACCTGAAACTGGGGCACCCTTGTGGTCTCCCGAGGAACAGCGGATAGATAATGTTCTCGTGAAGAACTCGCGCAGTCATGCACTGTTCGAGCATGGCCTTTGGGTGACGAATAAACCGGACGCTATGGTCTTTGTCGCACTTGAAGCGTTGATGCCTTCTCAGCGCGCCGAGTTCGAAGGATTTTCACGAACTTTGCTCCCTGAGGTCGGATCAAGGTTGTTTGGTCGAGTCATCCAGAGAACTGACCTGATCAATGGGTGGATTGTCGTGCAAGAGGGCAGGTATCGCTACACCGTTGATGTTGACGAAGATGCCGTTAGAGTACGGATAGTCATCTTCGAGTACCTCGCCGCCGAGGTGCTGTGGCTTCAGGATTGAGCGGTCCCCGATGACGAGACCACCCGGAAATAGAGCCGGGTGATTTCGTTCCGTGTTCAGTTGGTTCCGCAGGCCATCGGATGATGGGTGTG
>NZ_JBEZDE010000039.1:0-52258 GCF_040648115.1 Nocardia sp. NPDC049190 | reverse complement strand
CATCGGACAGCGTGATCTCAACAGCAGAAGGTCCACGATGCGACACACAAACAAAATATCAACTTACTTGCCTGATTTCAGGCGCGACACACTAGACAGCCGTGACCGCTCCTTCGTGCCGCTCTCCACCGGATCGGCCAATGGTTTCGCAAGCCGACCAGTTACTGGTATGCGTCTGTCTTCGGCACGTCGAAGTAGTGGTGTCATCGGCTCTGAATTCGCTGTAGCTGCCTGTAGTCGCGGGCGTTCTCATTTCATGAATTCGACTCCCGCGCCGTGGTTTGCGCCGGTGCAAGGGTGTCCTCGATTCCCATGCGGGTGAGCAGACGCACACGCTGGACTTCGGCAACCGCGGCGACCGGGATGTCTCCGAAGTCGGAGAAGTCGACCGTGGAGCGGTAGGGACGTCGGCCGTGGGGCAAGTCGACGATCCGCGCGATTTCGTCGGCGACTGCTTGGACGTTTTGCACCACACCGGGTGCGAACAGCGACTCGGTTGCTTCCTGATTCCGTGCGATCGTCTCCCCGTACAGCTCCTGATAGTCCGCCGTGACCTGGTGGTCGTCGGCCATGCCTGCGTTGGGGAAATGAGCGGTGCCCTGGGTGAACGGGCCGGGCATGACTATCGAGGTCTCGATTCCGAAGCGGGCGACTTCCACCGAGATCGACTCGGCGAACGAATCCATCGCGGCCTTTGCCGCAGTGTAGGGAGCAAGGAAAGGGGGTACGACGAAACTCGTACCGCTGCCGACCCAGAGCAGGAGACCGGAGCCTTGCTTGCGCATTACCGGTAGCGCCGCCCGGTTGACCCGCAACGGACCGACAGTGTTCGTGTCGAAGGCGGCGAGGATCTGCTCGGGAGTGAAGGCTTCGGTGATTCCGTACAGCAGGTGGGCCGCATTGTGTACGACAACGTCGAGCCGACCGGAGGATCGGACGATCTCGGCGACGGCGGCGCGAGCCGACTCCTCGCTGAGGATATCGAGTTCGACGACGTCGAGGTGGTAGCCGTTGGCGCGGCCGAAGTCGCGCAGGTCGGCGGCCTTGTCCTGGTTGCGTCCGTCGGGATCGCGCATCGAGGCGACGACGTGGTGTCCGCCGGCGGCGAGTGTGCGTGCGGCCAGGCGTCCCATTCCCGTGCCTGCTCCGGTGATCAGGATGGTGGACATCGCGTGGGACTCCTTCGGTTCGGTCGAGTGGTGGAAGACGCGGGGATGGATTTCGGCGGCCGGTTGGTGTGACGTCGAGGTCAGATCGCGCCGCCGTTGGCGTAGATGACCTGTCCGTTGATCCACCGCGCGGGGCCGGCGAGGAAGGCGACGACCTCGGCGATGTCGCCCGGTGTTCCGAGGCGCTCGAGCGGGTTCATTGTCGACATGCGGTCGATGGTTTCCTGGTCCTTGCCGTCGAGGAACAGTGAGGTCGCGGTGGGTCCGGGCGCGACGGCGTTCACGGTGATATCGCGGCCGCGGAGTTCCTTGGCCAGAATCAGGCTGATGGCGTCCACGGCACCCTTGGAGGCGGCGTAGGCGGTGTAGCCGGGCAATGCCAATTTCTTCACGGAGGTGGAGAAGTTGATGATGGCGCCACCCGGACGCACGGTGCGGGCCGCGAGCTGGTTCACCACGAAGGTTCCGCGAATGTTGGTGCGGTGCATCCGGTCGAGCACCGCGAGGTCGAAGTCGGCGAGCGGTGCGAGCGTCATGCTGCCAGCGGCGTTGACCACGACGTCGATCCCGCCGAACCGGGCCGCGGTCGCATCGAACAGGGCGGTCATCTGATTCTCGTCCGCGACGTCGGCGCGCATGGCGAATGCCGACCCGCCACCGCCGGCAATCCGGGCGACGACCTCCCCGGCCGCCTCCTTGTCGCCGGCGTACGCGATGGCGACGGCCATTCCGTCGGCGGCAAGTCGCTGGGCGACTTCGGCACCGATGCCACGCGACCCGCCGGTGACGATGGCTACTCGAGGCTGGCTGGCGATGCTCTTTGTCACGTCGAACTCCTGTGTTGTCATCGGTAACTATCTACCGAATACAACGGTAACACTACGTCGATAACGTGCAACTGATAGCATCGATCACATGAATGGTGGATCTGGGCCCGGTAAGTCCGGGCGGGCCTCCGGAAACTCCACCGCCGGGTCGGAGCGGGAAGAGGGCGCCGCGGGGGAGCGCGACCGGCGGCGCGATGCCCAACGGCACGCCATCGAGGCTGCTGCGCTGCGGCTGTTGGATGAAGGCGGGCCGCAGGCGGTGACCAGTCGCGCGGTGAGTGCCGCCGCTGGGGTCCAGGCCATGTCGATCTACCGCCTTTTCGGGGACATGGATGTACTGATCGCGCGGGCCGCCGCCAAGGGATTCGCCGAGTACGTAGCAGCGAAGACGAATCGTGAACAGTGTGACGATCCGGTCGACGACCTCAGGGCGGGATGGGATCTGCACGTGGGGTTCGGGCTGAGTCACCCCTACGTGTACGCCCAGATCTACGGTCGTCACGCTCCGGGGCAACCGAACCCGGCGGCTGACGAGGCGGCCGTTATCTTGCGAGGCCTTGTGCAGCGTGTTGCGGAGGCCGGTCGGCTGACCCGTGATGTCGAGGGCGCCGCGGTGTTGATTCATTCCGCGGGTTGTGGTGTCACGCTGACGCTGATGTCTGTTCCGCCGGACCGCAGAGACATGTCGATCTCGGACTTGTGCCGGGAGACGATCTTGGCTGCCGTCACAATGCCCTCAGCGGGGGCGCTGGAGGATGGCGCACCCCCGGTGTCGTCCAGGTCGGCCGAAGCGGCGCGGCATGCCGTGTCTCTGGCCGCGGTCCTTTCGGGAGGCGGCGATTGGCAGCCGCCGTTGACCGAGGCCGAACGGGGCATGCTCGGTGAGTGGCTGGAACGCTTGTCTTGACGCACATGTCGGGCCCGTTTGCGTGCGAGCCGGCCTGGACCGGATGCTGACCGCGCTGGTCTGGGGGCTTCCCGTCACCTGTCGGCCATAGGCCGCACCGTACTTTACGTCGGCCCCGTTGCTACTCAACGTCATCCAGCGGTCATCCCGCCGTCGATCGCGAGCGCGGCTCCTGTGATGAACCTTGCTTCGTCGCTCAGCAAAAACGCTACGAACGCAGCGATCTCATCCGGCCGGCCGATTCGCCCGACCGGGTGCAGCGCCCCGGCCGCGCGCAGCGATTCTTCCGGTGTCGCGCCCAAGTTGCCCCGCAGTAGGGGAGTGTCGACGCCACCGGTGACCAGAGCGTTGATCCGTATGCCTGCCGCGGCGGTGTCGAGCGCCGCCGACCGGGTGAGTCCGACCACGCCGTGTTTTGCGGCGCCGTAGGAAGCCATGCCTGCTTGTCCGGTGACACCGAGGACGGACGCGTTGTTTACGATCGCGCCGCCGCCGTTCGCCCGCAGGGCGGGAATTTGATGCTTGAGGCCGAAGAAGACGCTGCTGAGGTTGAGTGTCAGGTCGGCGTGCCAGGCGTCGCCGTCCACGTCGGTCACCGGGCCGATCGCGGTGGCGGCGCCGACGTTGTTGAATACGCCGTCGATCCGGCCGTACCGGCTCATCGCCTGCCGGACCAACTCCGCCTGCTCGGCCTCCACCGTCACATCCACCCGCACGAAGGTGGCCTCTCGACCGGCGGCGCGGAGGTCGGCTACCGCAGCATCGCCAGCCTCCTTGCCGCGGGCCGCCAGGACGACCTTCGCGCCCTCGGCGGCGACTCGTTCGGCGAGGGCGCGGCCCATGCCGGAGGTGGCGCCGGTGATCAGGATGACCCTCTCTGCGAAACGTGTGGACACGATCTTCTCCTTGTCGGGTGTCAGGTGGTGAGCACGAGCCGTTCGTGGCGGTTGTCGGCTTCGGCCGCTCGCTTGATCGCAGTTCCCGGGTGGTTCCGTATGGATACCAACTACGCCTTTCGTACCTTGCATCCTTGCGACGGAGGCGGCAAGAGAGCACTTCGAGGTGCGCAGGTATCGCCGGGAGAACCATCCCAGGCGAACCTGGTATCGCTCGTATACTGCGAACCATGGCGCATCCGATCAGGGCGGCGGACGACACCGAGGTCGAATTGTGCGAGCAGGGCCGCGACCTGATCCGCGATGTGCTCGAACGGATCGGTGACAAATGGTCGGTGGTGGTCATCTGCCAGTTGGGCGACACCACCCGACGGTTCAACGAGTTGCGCCGGATGAGCGAGCCGATAACCCAACGCATGCTCAGCGCGACACTGCGGGGGCTGGAGCGGGACGGCCTGGTGACGCGAACCGTGCACGACACCAAACCCCCGCGGGTCGACTACAGGCTGACCTCGCGCGGGGTCAGTCTGCTCGAGGTCGTCCGTGCGCTGGCCGGATGGGCGGAGGACAACGCCGCCGGAATCCTGGATTCGAGGACGGCGTTCGACGCCCGATGACCTGGGTCGTCACGGTCATGGTCTGGCGGCAGGGCAGGACAGCCGCCTGCCGGGGCCTCGCTCGGAACGGCAGGTTCGCCATGAAACCGATGGTCCGCGTGACGTCCCGGGGCTGATGCCGACGTAGGCGCGGCGGCTACCCGGTCGGGTATTGACGGCAGTGGTCGCGCCGAGGCGCCGGACGCCGCGACAAGGTGGGTGATCAGGCTCACGAATAGGTACCGGCAGCTCGTGAGAACGGCAGCTGAACAGTATTTTTCGCGAAGAGTGCGGGTGGATCGGCTAGAAAATCACATGATTTCTGTCGGTGCGGACCGCAATACTGACGCGCGCCCGATGAGTTCGAGCGGCCGATTCCGTCTCCACCCCTGTGGCGCCGGGAATCGATCCGATGACTCGGCGACGGGCCACATATTCCTGCCAGCACCCATGCCCCGGAGGTATCCGATGTCCGCCGAACCATCCGTCCCCGCGTTAGGAGGGCGGACACCGACCGTCATCCGGGTCCTGGTCCTCGCGACGTTCGTGGTGATCCTGAACGAGACCATCATGATCAACGCGATTCCGCGGCTGATGGCCGACCTCGCGGTCACCGAGCGGGCGGCGCAATGGGTTTCGACCGCGTTCATGCTGACGATGGCTGCGGTGATCCCGACCACCGGTTGGTTCCTGCAGCGGGTGTCGACACGGCAGGCGTATGCCGTGGCGATGGCGGTCTTCCTGGCCGGTACCGCGCTGTCGGCGGTCGCGCCGTCGTTCGCGGTGCTGCTCCTCGGACGGATCATCCAGGCCGGCGGCACCGCGGTGATGATGCCGCTGCTGATGACCACGCTGATGACGGTGGTGCCCGAACAAGACCGCGGCCGGGTGATGGGCAATGTCACCCTGGCTATATCGGTGGCACCCGCGATGGGGCCGGTAATTTCCGGAGCCGTGCTGCAGATCGGCTCGTGGCGTTGGCTTTTCGTGCTGGTGCTGCCGATCACCGGAGTGGTCGCCTGGCTGGGTATGCGCCGACTGGAGAACGTGGGCGAACCGCAGGCCGGGGGAATCGACTCGGTCAGCGTGGTACTGGCCGCGCTCGGGTTCGGTGGTCTGGTGTTCGGGCTCAGCCGGTTCGAGAGCGGCAACCTCACCGGCCCGGCGGTGATCGTCGCCGCGGGCTCGGCCCTCATCGCCGCGTTCGTGTTCCGGCAGGTGCGGTTGCAGCGCACCGGCACTCCGTTGCTCGATCTGCGGGTGCTGCTGTCCGGCACCTACACCAAGGCGCTGGTCCTGATGTCGGTCGCGTTCCTGGCGATGCTCGGGTCGATGATCCTGCTGCCGTTGTATCTGCAGAACCTACGTGGTCTGAGTCCCTTGCAGACCGGTTTGCTGGTGATGCCGGGCGGGTTGGCGATGGGTCTGCTCGGACCGACGGTCGGTCGCTTGTTCGACCGGTTCGGCGGGCGCTTGCTGGTGATTCCGGGGTCGGTCGGGATCACCGCCGCGCTGGCCGGGTTCACCCAGATCTCGATGACCATGCCGTACTGGCAACTGCTGGGTCTGCACATCCTGCTGATGGTGTCGCTGGCCGCGGCCTTCACCCCGGTCTTCACGCTCGGTCTCGGCGCGCTCGCGCGGCAGTTGTACTCGCACGGTAGCTCCATGCTCGGCACCCTGCAGCAGGTCGCGGCGGCGTTCGGTACCGCCTTGGTGGTGACGGTGATGTCGGCCCGCAGCAGCACGCTGGTCGCCGAGGGCGCCGACATCATCACCGCCCACCTCGACGGAATGCGCCTGGCTTTCGGGGTCTCGGCCGGACTGGCGGTGATCGTGATCGTCATGGCAGTGCTGTTGCCGAGTCGGGCCGCCGCTGTGGAAGAAGTCGAGACCACGAGCCCCGAATTGGTCAAGCGCTGAGTGGGATTTAGCACGAAATGTGTCCTGGCCGAGACGGACCCGCAGAGGTCGCGTTGAGTGGATCGACCCGCCGAGGTTGGTCGTGGACGTGGACGTGACGAGCCGAGCCGATGGTGGTGCGGGCGCTGCGTGAATCCCCCGCATCGTCCCTCATACTGCGACGTCGACCCCCGCGCAGCCGTTACCGCGAACGTGTTACCGGATCGGCCCACCGTGCCAGTGCTCGGTAAATTCAGTACCGGCGGCACCGGAGGTCTTGATCTCGATGGTGAGTGTCCAGTAGCGGTGATCGACGCTAGTCGATCCAGTCGGACTCCCTGACTACCGCCAGCGACGAAATCCCTACCACATCGCTGATCCGGATAATCGGTAGAGCTCGGTTTGACCGCAGGTCACTTCTCGGCAAGTAGGTTTTTCCCCCATACCGCTTGATCGTCAGGCATGAAAGACTTGGCTCGTGGTAATCACTGTGTGCTGCCGTCGCCCGACGGGTATCGCAGATATCGCGAAATCGCCACTCCCACGCTGTCACCAGCCGATCGCAGTAGATCTCGAGGAGGTGCGCGATCGGCCGTCGGCCGGTCCGTTCCAAGCTTCGACGGCACCGTCGCGTACCTCTGCGATTGCCTCTTGCGCGGGACGTCGTCGGCCGCTAGCGCCTGCACCGTCGTTCTGCATTGAGAGATCGACGGCGCGAGCCGTCACCAGGGGGTGAGCTCATGGCGGATCGGCTGGTTGTCGACCTCGCCGAGTTGGCGCGGCTGGCCAGAGAATATGCGGTGCTGGCAGACGAAGCGATGGGGTGGCTACAGCAGCTGAAAGTCGGCCTCGGCACGCTGGGCGCGCCATGGGGCGATGACAAACCCGGCCGTACTTTCGCCGAGACGTATCTGCCTGCTCTTGACCAGTTGCTCGACGGATTGCACATCACGGTGCAGAACGTTCAAATGCATGGCGAAAACTTGGCTGGATTCGCGAAAAACATTGCCGTCCAGGACTATAGTCTGGGTGACTCCGTGCGCGGAGTCGAGAATTCGATGGACGCTATACCATTCGCCGGCTCGCTCTCGAGCTCGGCAGGGGCCACCACGACTCCCGCCGCTCCCGGCGTCGTGGCGCCGACACCGCCCGCTGGCGATCATGCTGCGAAGGCTGTTGCTGCCGCGCAGCCAGCTTTCCTTCCTTCCCCAACCGCATCAGCCGGCCAGCCAATGCCGACTGAGCAAGTCGCCCTACCGCCGTCGGCCCGACAGCCGCCCTCGCCACCCCCTCGGACGCCGTCGCCACCCGCTGAATCGCCGTCGCCCCCTCAGCTGAAGTCATCGACTGGTCAGCCGCAGTCGCAGGACCGTGTCCCGCAATCACAGCAGCCGATTTCGCAGCGTCGGGGCCAGATTACCGCAGGACACGATCGGTCCAGTGCACGAACGACAGCGACTGCCGCACCTGTAGGCTCCGGAGCGACCGTGTCACCGGCGATGCCTCGCGGGCCCGGACCCGTATCTCCGCAGCAGCGACCGAGCGTGCCAGCTGGAGACGCCGATCCGCCGCCGCGCGGATCCGGCAACACCAAGCGTGACTCGGCGAGTCCGGCTATGGCGCCACGGCCGAAGCCGGATAGGGACAGACCAGCGATCACCCGGTCTGTGATCGAGCGTTACGGAATCGAGGTTTCAGGGTTCGACGACCCGGATATCGATGACGACGTCGTTGTCGAGTTCGCCACCGCGCTCGACGACGTGCTGCCCAGGTACCCGGCAATCGATCTCCGCGGGGTGGCGATCTGCGAACTGCGGGCGGACGAGGTATCTACCGCGACGTGGAATTGGACGCCCGCACCGGACGGCCCGCACCCATACACGGCGCGAATTGCGCTGGCCAGCGCGGTCGCGCGCGATCCGCTCGGCCTGGCGCGTCGGGTTCGTCTGGCTGTCGAGTCCCGAGAATTCGTCTCCGGATCCGAAGAACGGCCGGTGTATTCGACAATTGTTCGAGAGTTGGCCCGAGCCCTTGATGTGGCAGGTTGTTTCCGAGCCCGCCGCCGGGCGCAGAGTGCGCTGTTGGCGCACTTCTTGCCGTCGATCGGGAACCGGGATGGTGTGCGCACGGCACTCGATTCCTACCGCGAGTGGCGTAGCGCGTTGAGCGGTTACGCCTTCTACGGTCGGCGTCTGCATCCTGGAAGATGCCTCGCCGAGGCATTCACCGAGGTGCACCTGCACGGTACTTCGGCATCAGCGCCCGCACAGGTGTTGCACCATCTGCTTGTAGAGACTGCCTGGGAGGTGAGTTCTCCTCTGACTTTCGACAGTGATGAGTCGTCCGTCCGGAGTAGGCATCCCCGTCGTCAGTTGTCTGAATGGCAGGCCAGCGCGAGTGCGTCTGCCAGGTAGCGATACAGGGAAGTCGAGCACAGCGATGCCCGGGGGACTTTCGCGGCGGGCGATGCGCAACGCATTCACCGATGCGCTGGAGGCGGCACTCGGCGGTTGTGACCTCTCGCTCGACGGCGGATTCGGGCCGGACACCGAACAGGCACTGATTGATATCGCTTTCAACCGGGTCGATCCTGATCACAATCGGATCACCAAGGCACGGAGCACTTTCCGGACCGAATTGGCATTGGCGCCGGACTCGCTGCCGTCGTACCACGAGGCGACACGGCGGATGCTGGCCCGGATGGCGCACTGTTCGCTGGTGGCATGGCAAGCGGCGGGAGAGGATCCGCCGGATATCGAATCGGCCCATCAGCACCGCGACCGCCGTCGGACCTTGCTTGCGCGGATGGGCACGCTCGATACCGATCATTTCGATTCGGACGATATCGATCCGATTGGCGGCGCGATACCGATCACCAGCCTAGTATCGGAACACCATCCGCCCGAAACGCTTGAATCAGATGCGCTCATTGCAATTTTCGACCACGATATTGTTCCGGAGATCTTCACCGCGAACAACCCTCGTGCCGAGCCGAGTGCACTGTTGCTGTGCCGATCCTCGGCGAATCGGCAGTCGGCCTTACGCCTCGCCGTCGAGCGCGACTGCGCTGCAGTCGATCCCGATTTGCTCGCGGCCTATCATCCGCATGCCGCCGTGTCAGTGAATGCGGGGGTGCTCCACGACACCCTCCTGTGGACGGTGATGGCGATCAGGTATGCGGTAGAGCGCAGCCTAGATGTCGTCGTCCAGACTGCCGCGGATGAGCCACAGCGGACCGCCGAAGTAGCGGCCTTGTTCGCCCATTCCGGCTACCAGGTTGTGGTACGCGGCGTTGACGGCAAGGAGGTTGGCTTGCCGGTGGAGTCGGGTAGCGAACGGTGACCATCGAAATTCCGCCGGATATTCCGCAATGGGCAGTGGTCGCCGCGGCGGGTGAGAAGTTCCCGCTCCTGGACGAAGATCGCATGCGTGCGTTACAAGCGCTCTTGCTGCAGGCGATGCAGGCATCCGAACGCTCGTCGTCGAACTTCGACAATCTATTGGCCCAGCTGAGGTTGTCCGGTGAAAGCGAGGCGGTCACTGCGGCAGTACAGTCCGGCCGAGAGATCCTTCTGGCCTGGGGTGGGCTGACCGCTGGGTTGGGCAAGGTGGCGTCACACGTCGGGAAGACGGCGGGTGACGGCGAATTCACCAAGGTCGTCATCATCACCGCGCTAAGTCAACTCGTAGCGCAAGTAGGACTAACGGTGCTGTTCCCGCCAGGTGCGGTGGCGGCGGACTTGAGAGCCTTCGCCGCGGCACGGGTGGCGGTGCGGGAGGCGATCGAGTGGCTGATCGCCAAATTGGGTGGTCGCGGCCTGCATTTGGTGGTGCTGGGCGGTGCGGCACAAGGCGCTCTGCCGAACTTGGTGGCGCAGTTGTACCAGATCGACAATGGGGAACGCCAAGGAATCGATCGCAAATCTCTGGGAACAAGCATCGTTGCCGGCGGCGTCGGTGGAGTCGCCGGACAGAAGGCGGCAGAACGACTGATGCCGGTGCTGAATCGCATCGATCAGCGCTATGTGGCGCAGCTTCCGCAAAAGTGGCTGCAGAAGTCCGCTCGCGGCGCCGAAGTATTAACGCTGATCGGCGCGGCTGGAGCAGCAGGTGGTGTGGCGGGTCTCGTCGCGGCGACCGTTGGGTCGTCGCAGGAGTTTTCGCTGAGCTATCTGGTCAACGCAGCTGCTGGGGGTATGTCGGGCTCGATGATCGGCGGCGCGGTACATGCCTTTCGGTCCGGCCACTCGATTTCCGGGACGGATAAGCTCGGCGAACTCGCCAAGGTAGAGGCTGCCGATCCATATCGTGCCGATCTCCTCGCGGCCTCGTCGATGAGCAAACGGGTATGGGAGGACGCTGTCGTCGCCCAGCGCGCTGCCACACCTCAGCGTCAGGCCGCGATGGTGCCCGCGGCGACGGCAGAATCTGTAGTGATCGCACCCGGTGAGGTTTCGGACGAGGCCGCGGATGGTCAGACACCGACCGCGGTAGTACCCGCCGTCGCGAAGGCCGCGCCCGCAACCCGCCCTGGTACTGATGTTGTGCCGATGGACTCAGCTGGGCCGTCGCAAAGTCGCACCACTGGAACGAGTTCCGGCGTTGGTGCGCCTGCCGGTGTCCCGGGCGTGGCTGCACCGCATCCTGACGGGGGCATCCCGCGCATCGGTGACACCGAGGCCGGTGTGCTGGTCGAGCCACGGCGGCCCGAACTCATCGCCATGGACGCTACCGCTGCCGCCGCGTCACAGCCCATCGAAGTCGCCCCCCGAACCAGTGGATCAGTCGGGACCGCCCGACCGGATGACAGCCAAACTGCCCACGGGGCGAGGCTCGCGCCGGCCGGCGCGGCGGAGGCCATCGGTGATCGCGTCGGCCAGGAAGGTGGCGTTCGCCCTGGCCGGCCCGCGGCCGACATCGGTGTTTCCAAGGTCATCGCTCCCGAGGTCGTCCGTCCGGTCGCGGACTCGATAACCGATCGGCGCACGTCGGTGGCGCCTTCCGAAGTGAACTCGGCCGCACCTCATCCCGCGACGGCCGGCGCCGCGACAGTTTCCGGCGCGACCACGAGGGACCAGGTCCCGGCCGCCCCGGCGCGCTCGTCGACAGCGCCGTATTCGCCCGACGCGCGTGCGGCAAGTGCCGACGCGGCGCCAGGGTCGATGGAGCTCCCGAACGACGATCGGTCCCAGCTGGAGGATGCGGTCATCGGCGGTGCGCTTGCTGACGGGGATCGGCAATTCAGTAGCGGTGACGACGGGGTCGTGGACCGGAGACTCGACGTCGAGGAATTGAACGGCAAGCGACTCACCACTACCCAGCAACAGTTGCGCGCGGCCGCCCAGGAGATCCTGGACGAGTACCACGCCCGCTCCAGCGAGCTCGTCCCGGAGTCGATGCGGCTGAACGACGTGCCCGACGAGGTGCTGAAGTTCGGTCTGCTGCACGGCGACGAGCACGATTCGTTCCTAGCGGCGATCGAGACCATTCGACGTCATTCGGGCAAGCTGTTGTACCGCGAACAGTTGATGGGCGTGCTCGCCATGCGAGACGGGCTGATACCCGAGATGGCCCCCGGCAGCGGCAAGACGCTGACGGCGGCGGTGCACAACGTGTGGACGGCGGTGCATCGCGGTCCGACGCTGCTGGTCACGAGCTCCGATCCGCTGGCCTACGAAGCCTTCGTCGAATACAACGCGATATTCGGTGAATCCGGTGTGAAGTTCGTGCGAATAGACCCGGACCGTCCGGTGCCGCCGCCGCAGCCTGGCGAGCCGACCGTCTACATCGCCACGCAGGACGCGCTCGGTTTCGCCGAACTGCGTGGCCATCTGGACAACTTCGCGTTCGAGTTGGCGACGATCGACGAGATCGACGCGGCGCTGTTCTACATGAACCCGACCTATGTCATTAGTGACGGCGCGGTACGCCCAGCCAGCCCGGAAACAGCGCAGGCGATCGTCGAAGCTCGTGATTTCGTCGATGACGCCTTGGCGGCGACCACATTGACCGACATCGACTTCGGCCGCGACCCGGCGCTGCCGCGTTCACCAGCTCGATTGACCGACGAGGCACTGGCGAACGTACGCCGGCTGTGGGAAGGCGAGTTGACCGACGACGATGTGAAGCGGATCAACGCCGCCGCGGCGGTCGCGCTGGGCGACTTCGTCGAGGGGGATCACTTCGTGATGCACGAAGGTCGCCCGGTCATCATCGATCAGGTCTCGCACAAGGTGATGCGCGATCCGCGCACAGCGACCGAAAGTCGATGGCACGACATCGCACCCGCGATCGAAGCCGCGATGGCGAAGAAATACGACGCGGCCGGGCGCGAGCACACTGTCGTTATCCACGGCAATTCGGAAACATCGAAGAGTACGACCCTCGGCGAGGTACTGCGGCGGCACGTCGACTCGCTGACCGGCACCTCTGGCACTGTCATGAACACCGCCGAGTCGATCTCGACGGTCTACGGCACTGGCGACGCCGTCGCGATCCCCCGCACCAAGCAATATCGACTGGAGCACGGCGGCACGATCGTCGCGGAAAGCCAGCATGAAAAGCGAACCGCCCTGATCGACAACATCGTCGAGGTGTCAGGCAAGGAAGGACTTCCGCAATTGGTGCTGACGCATCGCAATAGCGATGTCGCCGGTATCGCCGCAGACCTCCGCACTCGCCTCCCCGACGAGTCGATCGCCGTCGTCGACGCGAAATGGATTCTCGACCAGGGCGCCGATTGGGAGGACCGGCTGCACGAGATCGTCGAGAAGGCCGGCGAACCGGGAAAGATCACCCTTATCAATATGCAGGGTGGCCGCGGCAACGACTACAAGGTGCCTGACGAGATCTCCCGAGACGGCGGTATGGTCGCGCACCTCTACGGGAACTCGTCCATATCCCAAGACGTCGACATGCAGGCGCGAAACCGCGTCGCCCGTAACGGTCAACGCGGCCGCGTCTACGAGTACCTCGCGGTCGACGACGCCCTCTTCGACCGGACCGGCCACCCGCCCGCGCAGCTGGTCATCACGCAGTACCGCGACGCCGCGACCGCATACCGCAACGATCCCAGCGAACAGCACCAAGCCGCTCTCGACCATGCCGCCAATGACGTCCTCGACATGGTGCCCGTGCTGCAACAACTATCCCTGCACCGTCTGAAGTCGCTGTTCCTGCCCACCAATATCGCTGCCTTGGTCGACGGACCCAGCTCTTCCGGGGCCATCGAGCCAACGGCTTTCGTCTCAGAGCAAACCAAGCCTCAGGCAATGACCGCGCCCGAGTCCGCGCCCGCCGACCACCACGATCGAGACCAGGTCCGCAATCAGGTGGCCGACCCCAGTGACAGCCTCGAACCGTTGCCATCGCCCATGCGGGTGCCCACCAACGTCGCGTCTGATCCTGCATCCACCGAACACGCCGACCCTGCCCCCGACACCAACGCTGCCGAACTCGACAGCACTGGACGGCTGCGCCAGCCGCCACCCACAGCCGAGTTACTGCAGCAGGCGCAGCATCAGATCGCGACGCGCGACCTGATGGTTCTCCTGCCCGGCGAAGTATGGCCCACCATGCCGCACCACCTGGACTCGGCGGGCGGTCCCGGCCGCATCGACCCGGCCATCGTGCAGCCAACCGATCCAGGCTTCGCTGCTCCCACCACAGACGCGGCGGAGACAGCGCCGCGACTCGCTTCGATTTCCCCGCGACCCGCCGCCACGGTGTCACCGGTAGCGGTGGAACAGCTGCCGCAGTACACGACGACCACCGACTACCTGGAAGCCGAATCCGGCGCGAGGGTTGTGGCATCCGCCGCTGATGCGGTGAACACCGCTATGGGCACGACGCCGTGGTCGCACGCGCCCGAGCACCACCAGCGACGGCGGTCACCACGGTCACTTCGACCACCCCGAGGGAAAAACGCGTCTACGACACCGTGGCAGGCGCGGCGTCCCCCAGGTGATCCCGCCGCCGCGGCCGGAACGCCGTGGTCGTCGGCGCGCAGTCAGGTCATCCCGGTCGGCGGCTCTCCTTCGGCGGGGTTCGATGTGTCTGGGTTGTTGCGTCGGCAGGGGGTGGAGGTGGCGTTGTGGCAGGCCGAGCGGGCTGGTGATGTTGTGACTGTTGCTGAGTTGCGGGCGTTGGCTGTGGGGTTCGATGAGGCGGGGAGTTCGGAGTTGGTGCGGTTGTTGGATGCCGCGGTTGTGGAGGGGGTGAGTGCGCCGGCGCGGCGGTTGTCGGGGCTGGGTGGTGTGGCGTGTGCGGTGGTGGTGGCGTTGCGGTTACGTGATTTTCAATCGGCGTTGGGCAATGAGTGGGATAGGGGAATTCCTCGGGTTGTGCTGGGTGAGGAGGAGGTCGACCCGATCGCGTGGTCGACTGTGCTGGGTGGGCATGGGGAGGATCGGCTCGGTGGTGGGGTGGGTCATCGGTGGGTGCAGGATTTCCTGTTCGGTGTGCGCGAAGGCGAGTCCGGCTCGGTGACTGTAGAGCAGGCAAGGAGGTTTCACGGTCGTGCCGTGGTGGTGATGGACAAGGTGGGTGCCGGGTCTGCGCATACCTACTTGGTTGTCAATTGGAAAGGCACGCTGCTTGTTGTCGATCCGGCTGGTTATGAGCGGCCGTTTCGGTTCGATCCGTCTCGTGCGGGGTCGGTCCAGGCTGTTCGTCTGGTGCGGTTGGAGGCCGATGGCAGACCGTCCGATCCGATTGTCACGCAGATCGTCGATGTGCGGGTCGACGGTGCGAGGCCTCGCACGGTGGTCGAGGATTATTGGAAGTCTTTGCCGACCGAACGCCCGCCGGATGCCATCTCCCACAAGGACTGGATGCCCGCTGTTTCCGGCGTCGAGTCCAGGGGGCCGATTCCCGACCCGGCGGATCGGAACGATCCCGAGCAATCTGGTGAAACCCGGCCGATGGTGTATCAGGCCATGCATGTGGTCGCGCCGACGCGAAGAGATGAGATCGATCCCGATCCTTCCCCAGAGCTCGATCGACTCGGTCGCCTCGTCGAGTCCGACCAGGAACTGATCAGCCACCATGCGTCCTGGGATCCGGAGGAAAAGGCATTCACCTATCTCCTTTTCGACGGCAGGGTCGGCACGATCGAGCTGCGGATGGACCCGGATTCCGCCGCCGCTGCCGTCCGGCGGGAGACCGATATTCCCGGTGGCCGTCACATCCTGCATGTCGCCACGTGGGCGTTGCGGGCAGACGCGTCGGACGTGCAGGTCGGTCGCGGTATCGCGCGGCACGTGGAGGGCATCCGTGCGAATGACCAGCAGCACGCTGTGCCGACCAGATGGAACCACGAAGACCCCACGACGATATCCGTGGACATGATCGGCAAATTCGCGGAATTGCGGTATGTCGTCGGGAGAATCGACCGGGGCGATGCCGATCACTTGCCCGAGCTGACCCGAGTCCTCGAAGAGTTGGTTACCGGTCTCGGTCTGCCTCCGAACGAACCCCACGCCGCGACGCGCATGACGCTGCTGAACGCCTGGGATCCCAGGTCTCGCCTAGCTGATCGGCTTCGCGAAGTCATGCCCTCGTTGACGCCCGATCGAGACGGTCGGTTCTGGTCTCACCTCGCGGAGTCGAAAATCGCGCGGCTCGAACGGCTGTGGTACCAATCCAGGGTCTATCGCAATTTTCCTCCCGAACGGCTCGGGATGGCCCCACTGGAACAACTCCATAGCGAGGCGCGCGGATCGGACCCGTCGCACACCCATGCCGAACTGCTCCGTCAGGTCGACGCCGACAGCGACTTGATCACCCGAGGTTACGGGTTCTGGGATCCCACCACCGCCAGGTTCACCTTCATCGATGGGGATAACCAGCGTGTTGAGCTGGTGGTCTGGACCAGTCCGGACCCGATCCCCGGATCGGCCGGCAAGGTCCATCAGAGCGACTACGTCGACGATGTCTACCATGTGTTCGTCTCGCCCACCGTACCGGCCGCGCATGGCTCGCTCGTCGTCGCGGATGCGTTTGGCCAGATCCGACACTTGCGGCGGCACGCTGTCGGGCCGTCCGCCCCGATCGGTAGTCGTGGGGCACGTATGACTGTTGCGATCGCAGGGCGGTTCGCGCAGCTGGGCGTCTTGGTGGGAAAACTCGACCGAGCGATGGCAGGTTCCGGCACAGAGTCGGTATCGGACCTTCGTATGGACTTGGCGCAGGTGGTTTCGGATTTGGACCGGCAGTTCTCGGGTCCGGACTCGTTCACCTGGCCGACCTTGCTGGCCAGATCTGACGCGCTGCTGGCGGAACGGGTCGCATACTGGCAGTCGAGGTTCGGGTCCGAACATACCGAGGTGACACCGTCGATCCTCGATGACATCGATTACCCATACAACGTCGAGGTGCGCAACGTTGGCGACTTCCACGGCCGCGCCCGCCCCGACAACCTGCCCGACTTGACTGACGACGAGCTGAGACACCACATCGAATCGGACCTCGCTCTGATCCTCGACGGCAGCCAGATGCGGTGGGTGCAAGATCACTTCGAATTCACCACCCGAGAGGGCTCGATCCAATATCTCTATGTCACAGCGCACAAGGTCCGTTCCTACATGGTCGCGGCATGGGGCCATGACTTCGGCAGGAGCTACCGCGTCTCGGTATCGCCCAGAACACACCCCGAGGATGTGTCGCGCGCTGTCAAGGGTGCGTTGGATCAGTTCACCGACGACTACAACGAACCACGAATTCCTTGGATCTACGAATACGGTCAGTTGCGCTTTGTGGTCAAAAAGCTCGATGCGGCGTCAACACTCGGACAGGACGCGGTAGTAGAGGTCTTGGGCCGGAAGTTGGCGGCGTTGGCCGCCGACCTCCGTATACGGCCCGCTGATCCCGGCTCCGATCACCGGATGCGGGTACTGGCAGAGCGCGACGAAGACCTGGCGAGACGATTGACCGAGTGGATACCGCGAACACAGCGCAACCGAGTGCCGGTCGACGCCGTGTATCGCACACGGCCACAGGCGGTTTTGAGTTTGCAAGGCGCGGCTGTTCGGGCTAATGCGGCGGTGTTGACCCAATCCCGCGAGACGGTCATCGGTGAGATATGGGACCTCGCGCCGGTGGAATCGGCACGTGCCATGCGTGAAGGCGGAGTACGTGAGCTGCACGCGTCGCTCCAGGTCGCGCTGCAACTGCGCCGCGCGGGAGAAACGTTGCCGATCATGGTAACCGGGCTGGCGGTCGACGAATACCTCGCGACGGCAGCGATCGAGAATGATCTGACTATCAGCGTCTCCTCGATCGACCAACTTCAGGTGGTGGTGGCCATCGCCCAGTTACGCGGCAAAACAGCGAAGGTTGCGGTGGAAGTGGACACGGGCAAGCACACCGGTGGGGTTCCCGTGTCGGAATATCTGACGATGTTGATCGAAATCAGCGGACACGTCGCCGATGGAACAATCGATCTGTGCTCGATCTTCACCGAGCTCGCCCACGACGACGATCCCTTTAATCCGATGATCGACATCCAGGTCGATCGCTTCTACCAGGTGCAGCAGACCACACACAGGTACGACGAGCTAGACCGTCCCGGAATCTTCCACATCGCGGGAGCCGCATTGGCGGTACGACCGGAACTGGGTCTGGCCAGCGCGGCCCGATTCGGTGCGCCACTGTATGGGCACTTGCCCGTGGAGTTCCCCGGCCTCGTGTTGCAGCACGCCACGACGTGGTGGTCGCACGTCATCTACATCCAGGATGTGCCCGCCGGGGAAGGGGTTGGCTACGACGGCGTACCGGTGGACCATGCGCGGCGGATCGCGTGGATCGGAGGCGGATACGCCGATCGCATGCCCTATGAATGGGGCCGATCGGCCAAAGATCTCCACGTATCGGTCAATGGGTTTCGCCTTCGGGTGGCCGGACCCGTGAGCATGGACGCATTTCCCGTCGAAATCCCACCGGGAGCAGAGGTCGACTTCGGTGACGTCGCGGTACTGGCGGGACCGGGAGCCGACGGCGAACTCACCCTCGATCAATGGTCCGATGTACTGGGAGTTCCAGTCGAACAACTGCTCAATACGCCGCCCGGTCGGACCATGGTGGCCAGCCATGACGGGATCGCTCTGGTAGCCCCGGAGATCTTCGACCGGAGTACCTTCGACCCGCGTCTGGCCTCAGCATGGGCGTCGGCCGATACCGATGCGTTGGCGAACAACTTGGCTGTTACCAGGCATCGAATCAGCGACAAGATACGCCGGACGGATCTGCCTCTCGTAGAGCCTCGGGTCATGTTGGTGCTGAAGGCGGATGCGTACGGCAATGGTGCCGAGGTCATCGCGCTGGCCGGTGCGCAGGCGGGTGTCGACTTCATCGGAGCGGCGCTGATCGACGAAACGCTCAAGTTGCGCGCCTCGGGCGTCACCACGAGGCTGCTGGCGTGGCAAACTCATCCCTACTCCGACTTCGCCGCCGCCATCAGGGCAGATGTGTCGGTCGCGGTGTCATCGCTACCCGTGCTACGCGCGGTGGCGGCCGCCGCGGCGGCCGTCGGCAGGCCGGCGAAGGTACATCTCGCGGTGAACACCGGCCTGAACCGCGAAGGCGTCTCGCCGGACCGATTGGCCGAATTCATTCCACAGCTGTGGGACTCGATCGATCACGGATGGATCGAGTTCGAGGGGGTGATGTCGCATGTCGACCATGTGGAGGAGCGATGGGAGACGCAATATCGCCGGTTCAGCGCGGCAGTCGAACTTCTTGTCGCATCCGGTCTGACGCCGGAATTGCAACATCTGTGGGCGAGTGCTGCGCTCGACGTCCCGGCGGATCGGCTCTTCACCATGGTGCGCACCGGCATCGCACTGTATGGCATGCCCTCGGATCTCGGGCCGGATCCCGATTTGCGACAGGTGCTACGGGTTCACAGCCGGGTGGCGCACGTGATGGCGATATCCGAAGGTGCGGGCGTCGGCTCCCGACAGGCATGGATCGCGCCGCGTGACACCACGATCGCACGAATTACGATCGGGTACGGCGATCTTCAATTGCCCCGGCCAGGAACGTACCAGGTATGGATCGAGGGTGAACGCTATGAAGTCGTCGGACAAGGGCGCGACTTCATCCTCGCCGACCTCGGCCCGAATTCGGACATCCGCGAAAACACCGAGGTGGTCCTGCTCGGGCCCGGCGATCGTGGCGAGCCGACGCTGCGCGATTGGGCGATAGAGGCCGGTTTCAGCGAGGCGCCCATGCTCGGCCGGCGGGTCGCGGTCACTGCTGTCCACGCTGAGCCGGGACTGTCGGATCAGCCCTCGTCGACACCAGCCGACGAGGGCCACCGTGGCGAGACCGCGACGACACGTTCGCGCGCGTCGGCGGACGCTACAGGCCGGTCGGCTACCGGTGCTGTCGCGACGGGCGAAGTTCTCGTCGGACGGGATGCTCTCGGGCAGGTGGAAGGCGACGAGATGGCATCCGGTGATGGGGCGGTGGCGTACCAGCGGCCGCGGGATGGTCGAGGCCATGCGGACAACCAGTGTGGGCCGATGGTGGTTGATGATGTGGCCGAGCTGTTCGGCCGCGGTGATATTCGACGATTGGGCACCGCCGGTCTGAGCGGGGTCTTGATCAGTGAACTCGAGGGGGCACTGGGGGGACATGCGCAGCACCTGACGGGGACAGTGGATGCGGTAGCGCGGTTGGCTGCCTTGGGGCGAGCATTGGATGTCGAGCAGCCCGGTCGAGGCAACGGCGTGGCGGTGGTGGTGTTCGAGCCGGCTGTGTCGGGTCGGCGGGGGGATCTGGGACATGCCTGGTGGCTGATTCGTCGCGTAGGGCCGAATGCGACGGAGCGCTTCGAACTGCGAGATCCGGGGAAAGGGCGAGTACTTTCGGATTTCGTTCCTCCGCAGAGCGCTTCGAACGGTCGTGGCGTCTTGGCGTTGTACTTGGACAACAAGGGTCATCCGGTCGCCGGAGGTGCTCCCGATTCGAATGGTGTTGTGCGATGGCGCGGTTCGTTCGACGACTTCGCAGTGGGCAGAGATCTCGATCCCGCGGTCGGCGCGCGCTCGGCGATCGCGGGGTTCGGCCCGCACCATGGGCTGGTCGACGGGCAATTCAAACAGGTCGAGGAACTCGACAAACCCGAACGGGCCGGGCGTCTCACCGGGGACACTCGGTCGGCCGCCGGAGTCAGTAAAAAGGGCGCGAACCACGAGCGCAACGACGACGCGATGATGGTGGTGGAATTCACCCGCCACGGGAAACCGGTCGTGGTCGCCGCGGTGTTCGACGGGGTAGGCGGAGCGCCGGATGGCCACCGCGCCGCGCGCGAAGCAGCGGTCGAACTCGGTGCCTACCTGAAGGCGAATTGGCCACACACGCTGTTCAAGCGCACCCTGACCAGGGAGGCGGTGCTGCGCGACGCGTTACATCATGTCCATCAGAAGGTCCAAGCCCTGGGACGACAGCCCGAATACGCCGACTCCGAGGACAAGCCCCAGTGCACCGTCGCGGTGGCGATCACGGAACCGGACCGGTACACCGTCGGGTGGGTCGGGGACAGCCGGGTCGGCTGGGCATCCGCGGATGGAAGACATGCGATGTGGTGGACCGCTGACCACTCCTACATTCGGCGATTCGCGAAGGAACTCGGTATAACCGAGCCGCAGGCGATCCAACAATTCCCGTGGCTGGAAAACAGCCGGCACATCATCGAATACGCCCTCGGCCGGGCGATCCCGGCGGGACCGAACGACCACAAAGCGTCGGAGGAATACGTCACGACAGTTCTGGTGTCGGATGGTATCGACGCGCCGGTGAGAGCCGAGAACGGCCAGCTCGAGGCGCCTCGCGGCGGTGTCGTGATAGCGGGGACCGATGGTGCGGTGAAGACGATGTCGACTGCAGAGGAGTTCGGCAGCGTCGTTCGTAGGCACGCCGGAGACCTGGGCGCCATGGCAAATGACGTGGTCGACCGCGCGGTCGAGTCGGGGGAGAACGATGACATCACGGTCGTCGTCGTACAGCACTCGCCGCAGGAGCGCCGCGCGTGGTGGCGGCGCAAGCCGAGATCCGAAAGGGAGGACGGCAGGGCGAGCGCCGCGCCGCAGGCCTCGAAAGACGGCACGGCCGAGCGCGTTCCGGTGGCGGCGAGCCCGTCGGCGCATGAACTCAACCAGTGCGGACCGGAGGTTCTGAAGCTGCATCGTCAGGACACCGGCAATCCGGGCGTGGTGACGACCCGCGTGGTCGGTCTGGGCGGGATGTGGGTCAAGGACTTGGCGGCTGACTCCGGAGGGCGACTGCAGTATTTCTCCGTCGACCGGAACCGGGCGCACCTGCATGTCGAGGCGGGATTGCGGGCGCTGGTGGCGGGATTGCCCGAAGGGCAGCGCGATGGAGTGTCGGTGCTGGTAGTTGACGGCCATCGTGAATTCGGTGAGTACGGGGTGAGTGGTCACGTCTACCGGTTGGTATACCGGGCTGACGAGAATGGCGAGAACGGGTGGATCGAGGTGCAAGATCCGGGCAAGGGACTGTCCGGACTATTCGAGGACACAGTAAATCCGGATGATCTGGAGGGAATTTGGGCGATGGCGTTCGACAGGAACGGCCATGCGCTCGAGCTGCCGGGCGGCGCGACGGACGGTCCTACCCCCGAATTCTTTGTCGGCCGGTCCCGAGACCATGACGAACAGCATGCTCCGACGGAGCCGGTCCCCAGTGCGGCCGTTGAAAACGAATCGACTGTCGGCAGGCCTGTCCAGACTTCGGGCAGCCAGGCATCGGAAGCGGGCACAGCCCGGTCTGCAGCAGGTGGACTACTTGTCGGTGGGCGGCGCACTGATGACCCGACCGACCCGCATCGGCCGCTTCGGGTCGTGACCTGGAACATTGCTGGCGGTCGCCGGGTACTGTCACAGGATTCGAATAAGCCGTTCGACTATGGCGGGGTCGATCTGCCCTACTTTGTCGAGCAGCTCCGGCGGATTGATGCCGATGTTATCTGTCTGCAGGAGACCGAGATCGACCCGGACGGCTCTACCGCGCAACAATTGGCCGCGATGCTCGGCTACCGGTATGTCTACGAGACCGAGATGAGTCCGTCGCATATGGATACCAGCAAGCGATTGGGAATCGCGGTGCTCAGCCGACTCCCGATCCAGGATGCCGAATCGCAGCGACTACCTTCCCCGCAGTTCGAACTGAGAGTCCGAGCCGAGCAGGTGCAGCCTTACGCCCGCTTCGCGCAGGTCGTCACAGTTGCGGGCATCCCGGTGGGGAATGTTTCGCCGATGCCACTGCACGTCTTCAAAGACGAAGCGGGAAGACGATATACCTACGAGAGTGGCGAAGGCGCGACACTCGCCAAAGAGATCGGTCGGACTGTTACGGCAATGATGCGAGGTCGGGGCATATGGGTCGGCGACACGAATACAGATAATCCGGTCTTGGTGTACGGGCCGGTCTTCGACAAGCTCGGTATGATCGCCGCGCTCGATCCCACCGCAAGAACTGTCCCGCCTCATCCGCGCCGCCCGGTTGGCGCGCCGGATCAGTTGTGGGCAACGGCTGAAACATTCGGTGTCGCCGCCAGCGGCACCGTAGCTACCGAGACCGACCACTATCCGGCTTGGGTGGACTGGGATGTCGCCGACCCGGAATTGGCCGGACTATTGAGGGCTACGCGGCAAGTCGAACGCGAGGTTGCCGCGGGTGAAGATTCGAAGCCCGAGCGTCCTGGCGACACCAGCGGGGTGGACAGACCGAGTGCCGCTGACGGAGGCACGACGGGGCGGGCATTCCAGGTGGGTGGAGCCACATTCTATGCTACTGGTGAACAGGTGCTCTCGGATCCGCCGAGTGATGGCGCGAACACCGGCACCACCGCGACCGAATCGGGTAAGCGACTCGGCTCACAAAATGATGTCGTGTCCCGCAATCCGGCAAAGGTCGATTGGGACACACTGCTGGGTGGACCGGGGCAACCTCGGGTGGTGCTGCTCGGAGAAGAACACAGCAATAGCCGGACCAGGTTCTATGTGGCGGACCTGGCAGCAGAATTAAAGGCCGCGGGTGTTACACATTTCGGCATCGAAGCCCTCGATCATCCGCAATTCGATGCGCTGAACAACGGTGAATCTGTCGACCTCGAGGGGGTGTCGTGCGGTCCCGGTCGATATGGACTGGGCGCTATCGGACGAAGCTACCGGCAAATGGTCCTGGCGATCGCGGCACAAGGAATCAAAATTGTGCCGATCGACCTCAGCATCAGCAACCCGCGCAGCATCGACTGGCGCACCCTGCTCGAGCGGGAGGAGCATATGACGAATGCCGTCGCCGGTGCATTGGGCGAACGGCCCGATGCCAAAGTGGTCGTCCTCGTGGGAAAATCGCATGTCGGTCCTGAGATATGGGGCAATAAATCCCTGAGTCGACGCCTTCGCGAAGAACAATATCCGGTGACGTCGGTCCTGCTCGAGGGCGGATACGACTCGAAAGAACCAACATTCGAGGATGGGGTCCTGAACCTTCCTCCAGGCATGGACCATCTGCGACTCGAAGCCATTGCCGAGACACATGTCGGTTTGCTGGGGCACGGTTTGCCGTCGCCGATGGTACAGGTCGCCAGCGGGGTGGTCTCTACCCTTGTCTGTCTCATGGACGGCGAAATGCAGCTGAAGTTGCGCAATCTCGCTGATCGCGGTGTCGATGTGCTGGATGTCGGCTTGACCGGCCAGGCGGGCGGGGCGTCGTACATGGTTTTGAATGGTCCGCCGGGCGACCCGATACTCGAACAAATACTGCATGTGCGTATGCGAGCCGAGGACCTGGTCGCGCGGGATATGGGTCAACTGATCTCGGAGATGTTGTATGACTGCGACCATGTCTCGACGCTTTCGGGAACTGTCGCCGCTTTACTCACCCGGCTGCCCGTTCACCCACAAGATGATTTCACGTGGTCCGCGAGCGTCGGCCGTGACCACACGGGAAGGCGAATGTTGCAATGCTCGGTCTATGACCAAAGGGGCAAACCCCTTGCTGATGTGAAGATTCCACTATTAACTGTCCCGAACGACACCCGATCGCACGACGCGGGTGCGGAACTCGCACCGCCGGATGGTGAAGGAAGCCTGCCGATCGGCGGTGCGGCCTCATCGATTGCGCAGCAGCGTGCTGCTGCGGATCCGATGACCGCACAGCGGATACCCCATCTGGTGGAGTCTTCTGACAGCAGCGGGTACCGGGGAACCGATATCATCGTCTACCTGCCGGCCGAATTGGCGCGTTCCTTGCTCGGGACAGTGGGGGAGCCGGGGCGTAGAGCTCGGGAGATATTGGACGAGTATGGGATCAGCGTTTCCTATGGAAGTTACCCGGTCTCCCGATACGACACGGTGCGCAACCATATCGATCTCGAACTCTGGGAAGACGGGCATGCGGGCCGTCTGGTCGAGATGACGGTGCATGCCAAGTGGGCTTTGGAAGGTTGGTCGGCCCGGAATGATCCGGTCGCATTCGCCAGGGACGTGTTTGTGCACAGAGCCCATGAGGAAGACGCTGCGGCTGCTGTCGAACGCATATTCGCCACGATGGAACTGCAACAACTCGACCCGGGCGTCCCGGATGCGCCTGCCCAGCGGGAGTATCGAGAGGGATATCGACTGGCGCTGGCAGAAGCCGAGTCGGCTGGACTCACCGTTGAAGAACAATTGGACGCAGCTGACCGGGGCGGGCGTAGTGCAGTGTTTCGGCATCTTGTTGAAACCGATTTCAAAAATCCGGGCGCGGATTGGGATATCGCGATGGCGGAGTCGCAAGACACATCAGAGTGGGTCGATCTCTACAGTGGGACAGACCGCAAATGGGCTGCTGTCATTCGATCCGACGGAGTGGATACCAATTTCCCGAGATATCGTTGCGACTTCGGCCAGGGCTTCTACCTCACTCGTGACCGTGCCCAAGCCGAGGAGTGGGCAAGTTTACATCCTCATCCAGAGGTTTTGCATTACCGAATTCGCTGTCAGGATTTGGATGCCCTCAGTCGGAAGTCGTTCAGCGAAGAAAGCCATGATTTGGCTGATTTCGTCAGGCACTATCGTACCGGCGGTGGTGGCACACCCCACGATGTGATCGAGGGGCCGATGCTTCTCAACCCGCGGCAATTCCTGGCGGGGGATCCTCCGGAGTGGGGTGGTAGCCAAGTAGTTTTCTTCAGAGCAACCGGCGCGATGCTCGATGCGGCCCTGCAACCGTAACTGACGTCGGATAATTCGCGCAGGTCCCGCCCGGTGCCCCCAGCAGCATCTCACCGCCGTGCGGAATGATGGCTCGAGTGCGCGGACGTCCCTGCTGAGCGGCACAGCTGTGCCTGTGCCGAGCCACTCGCCAACGAAAGGTGGTGCCGGTGCGAATCCACACCGCACCGATCACGCCGACTCGTCACCAGCAAGCAGCACCGCGGCTAGACTGGAGCCCACCGACAGCCACGCCAATACCTGAGGCAGTCAATACGATTCACGCCCAGAGTCCATAGCTCATCCTGCTTTCCGCTCGCCGAGCCGCCGATCACGTCATAGTCGCCCAGCTGCGGTGTACATCCGGACGCCGCCCAGAAAGATCGAAATGTGAACACTGCGTTCGCAATACTTCGAGCGGAGATCGAATCATGAAATCGGAGAACGACGAGTACCAGGGCGCCTCACCGGATGCGGTACGGCATCACTACGACGTCGGGACCGACTTCTACCGGCTGTGGCTCGACACCAGCCTGACCTACTCGTGCGCGCTGTGGGCCGACGGCGACGACCTCGACCGCGCACAGCTGCGAAAACTCGACTACCTCATCGACTTGGCGCGCATCTCCGGCACGGAGCGCGTGCTCGACATCGGCTGCGGCTGGGGAAGTCTGCTGCGGCGGATCACCGAACGGCACGAGCAGGTCCAGGTCACCGGCCTCACTCTCAGCCGCGACCAATACGACTATGTCCGTGCCTTCGCCACGGACCGAATCGACGTTCGCCTCGAGCACTGGAACTCGCATCATCCCGACCAGCATTACGACGCGATCTTCTGCATCGGCGCACTCGAACACTTCGTCCGGTTCGGATTGTCCCGGCAGCAGCGCACTGCGGCCTATCGCGCGTTTCTCACCCACTGTCACGGTGTGTTGCGCCCCGGCGGCGCGCTCGTCGTCCAAACGATCGGCAAAGGCAACCGGCCGCTCGACCACAGTGCCATCCCGGATGTGCAATTTCTCGCCAATGAGATCTTCCCGGAATCGGATCCACCGCGGTTGGCCGAACTCACCCACGCCGCGGAGAAGCTCTTCGAAGTCCGTTCGCTGGTCAACGACCGCCAGGAATACTCGGCGACCTGCGCGGAATGGCTGCGCCGACTCCGGTCGCATCGCGACGACGCAGAAGGAATCGTCGGCACTCACAGCGCTGACGACTATGAACGCTACCTGGAGGCGTCCATCCAGCAATTCGACGACGAACACCTGGTGCTCTACCGAATTTTGCTTCGGAAGGTGCCCGATCGGTCGTCACCACCCGACTGACCGACCCGAGTTTGTTCGATCCGCAGGGTCACCCCCGGCGATAGCCTTCTAGATCGTCCGCCGGGTCGGTTCGGTCAGCGCTCTCGAGTAGGCGTTTCGGATGCATCCCATCAACTGCACCCATGAACGGTGGATGAATGCTGTAGCCGAGCATGCGCCGGATGTCTTCGGAGACTGTCCGTGCGGTGTGTCGACTGGTGGACAGCGTGAATGCTTCCTGCGGTCGTAGCCAGGGTTCGCAGTACTGTGCCGTCACGGCCAGCCGCGGAGCGTTTGTTCGGTTCGCGCCGCCACCGTGCCACAGGGTGCCGAGGTAGAACACGCACGATCCGGTGGACATCTGTGTGATCACCTCGGCATCGGATTCGCTCGGTCGACGGACCGAATCCCAGCGATGGCTGCCGGGCAGGATGACCGTGCCGCCGTTGGCATCGGTGAACGAATCAATCGCCCACATCGTCGCGGCACTCAACGGTGGGCGCGGACGCGGGATTGGGTAGAAACCGTCGTCGTGATGCAGCATCTGGGCCTGTGCACCGGGGAGGATATTGATCACCTGCAGTTGGGAGAGCAGGTAGTTCGGTAAGAACAGCCGGTCGAGCAGAGCCAGGATTCGAGGGTGGTCGACCAGACGGTCGCAGGCGCGAGTCTTCTGGAGCAAGCTGTACACCCGCTGGGTTCGCTCGCCTTCGAAGACATTACGGCCGGTGTGGCCGAGCAGACGCGCGACCGCCGCGCGTATGCGCTGGCATTCGTCCGGAGTGATCAGGTTCTCCAGGATGATGTACCCGTCTCGGTCGAGGGCGGCCAAGTCGGCGTCGATCAACTCGGGATCGGCCGACGCTCCCTGCCCCGCGGTACTGCGATAGCGGCGGGCCAAGTCGGCACGGAGGTCATCCATCTCGGTGATGACGTCGCCGGCGCGCGGCGTGCGTGCGGGATTCATGGCTTCTCCTCAGCGGATGGGGCGTGACCGACCGCCTCGAATCACCGATGCGGCGTTATTCCTGCTCGTCGCAGCCCGAGCGCCGGAAAGTAACGCGCAGGCGCACGGCGGAAGTCTCACCTACGTCCCGATGCACATCCATAATCCACGATCGGAGTGTGCTCGGTCGCGGATCGGGTGAATATGCCCGCGTTCGCACTTCGCGAGGCGGATCACCGAACATGGTGCTACCGACCGATTGACGTCTGGGGTGGTCGGTGCGACGGCGGGTCATCCACCGGTGGACCGGGCAAGTTCGCTCGCGTGCGGTTCGCACTGCTGCTGTGTCGAATCATGTGGCGAACCGAATCCAATCCGACTCGATCCGCGCGCTTGCGCACGCAGCCCGCGATCTGGGCACCATGATGCTGTGACGCCGCTCGGGCGGGCAGCTGACGGCCTGTCGGGCGGGCATCGTCGGTGTGGGATGTGGAGCACAACCAACCGGGGTGCGATCGGCGTGTGACCGGGAAAAGCGCCCGCGTGACCGGGAGCGTATCCGGTTGATCGGTGGACTACGCGTAGTCCGCCGATCATCTTGATTGGGCGCACCGTGCCCGGGTACGCGGCTGATATCAGCCGATCAACGATTCGGAGGTATGTCATGCCGGAGCACCAGAGCGGACCTCGGGAAGCTGTCGAGGGTGTTGTAGAGGACCTCAAGGGCAAGGCGAAAGAGGCTGCCGGCGTCGTCACCGACGACGAGGGCCTGAAGCAGGAAGGTCGTGCGCAACAGGACAAAGCCGAGTCGCAGCGCGACGCGGCACAAAAGGAAGCCGAGGCCGAAAAAGCCCGCGCGGAAGCCGATTTGGACGAAGCGAAGCAGAGCGCCTACCAGCACGGTAAGGACGCTTAGTCTCCTGAGCGAGATTCGCTGCGGCGGTACGGCGGTACGACTCGGTCCCGTTCGGCGGCGATCTGCCCTCGCCGCGCCGCCATCGCTTCAGCGGGTGTGGAACCTGCGGAAAGGGCGTGGTAGATCGCCGCGGCGTCCTCGATGGCATCCCGTGCGCCGACGCCTTCGGCGGGGGTGATGGCGTGATCGGCATCACCGCACAGGACTACCGGCAGCGCGGGGGGACGGGCGGCGGTGAGGGGCACGTTGCGTGCGTTCGAGACATGGACGGTTTCGGTGCCGGCGAGTAGACGTTCCACCACATCGGCAATGCCCGGAGCGACGGTCCGAATGAGTTGCGCCCAGTGTTCGACCGGATGGAATCCGATGTCCCGCAGGGGAAGCGGCGGACAAGTGACTCTGGCAAACCAGACCGAGATTTTGTCGTCCCACAGGTGCCCGAACGCCCCCGCGGGGCGGCCGTCAGCGCCGATCCGGGCGTCGAAGTGCAGCACCGAGCGGTCGGTGCGCAGCCGCAGCGGTTGCTCGGTGCGGCCGTAGAACACGATTTGACCAGCGTATTGGGGCGTTCGTTCGGGTTCGAGACGACGGCGGGCCATGGAGTCGATGCCGTCGGCCGCGATGATCACCTCGTCGGCGGCGAGCCGGGTGGCACCACTGAACAAGACACCTGCGGCTATGTCGACATCGGTGACCGGAGTGCCGTAATGGAATACCGCCGGTGTGGCCGCGGCGAATTCGTTCAACACCCGCATCAGCTCGGTCCGCAGATACAGCCGATGTCCCCGGCTCGGACCGGTGCGGGCTGGTCCGGGCAGGTATGCGACCTGGAGCGCGTCCACGGTATGAGCGACTCGGCGCAGTTGGTCGGCTGGTACTCCCAGGCCGGTCAGCGCGGCCTGCGCGCGATCATCCAGCACCAGGAACGCGCCCGACCCCACGGACGGCTGACTCTCGTACACCTCGACCGGAATCTGTTCTCGTCCAAGCGCTCCGGCGAGAGCGGTCCCGGCGATCCCGCCGCCGATGATTGTGACCATGCACTCAGCGTAGGGGCGCCGGAAGCACCGATACCCGACGGCCGGTGCCGGCGAGCGTTACCTGCGCTCAGCAGTTACTCGGGGCGGGCTCACCGCGGAACCGCGCGTCGACCCAGGCCAGCGCGAAGGGCGCGCCGAGCACGGCGGCGGCCAGATGGTCGGTACTCGGCTCCAGTTCGGACTGGACACGCACGCCCGCGTCGCAATATCGCCGCATCGTGTTGTCGATCGAGTCCACCGGGATCAGCGGGTCTTGAAACGCTCGCCACTGGAAGATCGGCACCGCGGGCACCTTGTCGTAGAGTTCGAGACTGTTCTCTTCGAGTACGCCCCGTGCGCGCTGGTCGTGGGCGAGCGAAGTGGAGGCGGCGACGTCGGTGATGCCCTGTCCAGCGCCGACGTACAGGATGTCGTTGGTACAGCTGTCCGAGATCCGGTCGCGCACCGACATGCCGAACGCGTTCAGATTCTGGCTGACCGGTAGCTGCGTCGGGTACTCGCGCTCCAGACCGATGGCGGCCGCGATGATCAGGCCGAAGGCCGGATGCCGGCTGTATCCGAGCCCTTCCATCATCTTCAGCAGGTTCATCGGCACACCGCCCTCCGCGGCGCCCACGATCGGGAGTTCCGGCGCATAAGTGGGCGCCATGGCGGCCGCCCACGCGGTGGCCATGCCGCCGCCGGAGTAGCCGAGCATGGCCACCGGGCTGGTGGCCAGACCCAGTTCGGTGACGCGGCGTGCGGCGCGGATGCCGTCGAGGGTGATCATGCCGCCGAGCTTCGCGGCACCATAGGCGCTGGTCGGGCCGAGGTGGTCCGGAAGGGCGACCGACCAGCCGCGCAGCAGTGCCGCGTTGAGTGCGAAGGCTTCACGCACCATGAGATTGGGGTCGGTCTCGTACAGCGCGTGGGACACGGCGCATCGCGCGCCGAGGCCGTTGATGATGTGCTGGTAGGACAGCAGCGGCCGGCCCGGGGCGGGATTCGGCGGGGTCAGCACGGTGGTGGTTGCCGCGATCGGCTTGTCCGCCGAATTGGTGGAGCGGAATTTGATGAGCGTGACGGTTGCTCCCGGGAAGCCGAGCGCCTCGGGCATCGGTCGGACCGCGAGCACATCACCGGGTGCGGCGCGGTCGACATCCGCCGGCGCGGCGTAGAACGGATCCGGGTCGGGTGCTGGATAGATCGGCTGCGCTGCGGCAAGTGGTGCCACCGTGAGCACGGCCACCGTGGCGGTGAGGACGGTGCGAAGCATGGCTACTGATCGACTCCCATTCATCACGGCGCTCTTTCCGGGTGGGACCTTGGTGGACGAAGTCGAAACTCCGGGTAGCGGTGGCATTGCCACAGATACTCGAACTCGAGTCACATTAGGGGAAGATCGAAATGCTGGGAGGTAGCCGCGCCGCGCGATGTGCTGCCGGGTCGACCACACTACCGCTCGTCGGTGCGGCGACCGCTACCGTGGCCGGGTGATTCTGCTCGTCATCGGTCTGATCCTGCTCGGCGTGTTCGCAGTGCGATTCCACCGGGACCGGCGGCGGCTCGGGCACGGTGTGTACCTGCTCCTCGGCGGGACGTTCACCGGTGCCTGGGTGATCGGCTCGGGCGCGGAACGCGATCTGCCGGTGGTGCTCGCGCGGCTGTTGGTACTGCTGTCTCCGGTCCTGGTCCTGGTGCTCGCCGGGCTACTGATGGCCAACAGCGTGCAGATGGTGCGGCAGGAGGGGCTGCGCGTGTCGAATCTGCTCCCGTTCGGGCTCGGCGTCGTGCTGGTGGTGCCGTTCATCGTGCTCGCCACCGCCATCCTCACCCAGGATCGGTGGTTGGTGGTGGCTCTGGCGTCGTTGACCATGGCAGTCGGCTATATCGGGTTCCTGTTCGCGGCCTTCCTGCTGTATTCGCTGTGTTATGGCTGGCTGCCCTATCGGTCCGGGATGGACGCGATCGTCGTGCACGGTTCCGGACTGGTCGATGGCGGAGTGCCGCCCTTGCTGGCCGCACGGCTGGATCGCGCGATCGAGGTCTTTCGCGCGGAGGTCGCGGCCGGTCGGACACCGCTACTGGTCGCCAGCGGCGGAAGAGGTTCCGATGAGATGGATTCGGAGGCGTCGGCGATGGCGGGATACCTGGTCGACCACGGGGTGCCCGCCGACCGTGTACTGCGCGAAGATCGGTCGACGACCACCGAGGAGAACCTGTCGTTCACCCGACAGCTACTGGGAGAACGCGGCCCGACCGCCCGAATGGTCCTGGTGACGAGCAACTTCCACATTCTGCGGACGGCGATCCTGGCGCGCCGCCTGAACCTCGATGCCGAGGTGACGGGCGCCAAGACCGCTTTCTACTACCTGCCGAGTGCGTTTCTGCGCGAGTTCGCCGCGATCGTCGTGGCCTACAAGTGGATGAATGTGGTCACGGCGATTGCGCTGGTATCGCTCCCGCCACTGGCCCTGGTGGCTACCCGCGGTCTGCCCACGCACTGAGCTCAGTCGGTGAAGGACTTGTGCGGGATACCGGCCGTGAGGCCGCCGTCGATGACGAACTCGGCTCCGGTGGAATACGACGATTCATCGCTGGCCAGGAAGGTCACCAAGGCGGAGACCTCGGAAGCTTCTGCGGCCCGGCCGAGCGGGATCTGCAGGAAATCCGCCGGGATGTTCTCGGTCATCGGGGTGCGGATCAGTCCGGGGTGCACCGAGTTCACCCGAATCTTGTACTGCGCCAACTCCAGTGCCGTGGACTTGGTGAGTCCGCGCACGGCGAATTTGGTGGCTGTGTAGCCGTGCAGACCAGGGCTGCCGCGCATGCCCTCGACCGAGGAGATGTTGATGATCGAGCCGCCGCCCGCCTCGATCATGGCGGGCGTCGCGGCCTGCATACCGAGAAAGGTGCCGGTCAGGTTGATGTCGACGATGCGTTGCCATTCGGCGAGCTCGAAAGCGACGAGTAGGTTGCCGTTCGCGATGCCCGCGTTGTTCACCAGCACGGTCAGCGATCCGTAACGCCGCACCGCCTCGGCGACGGCTGTGCGCCAGTCCTCCGGCTCGCGTACGTCGAGGTGTACGTAGGTGGCGTCGTCGCCCAGTTCCGCCGCGACCGCGGCGCCCTCGTCGTCGAGCACGTCGCCCAGTACGACACGCGCGCCCTCGGCGACCAGGGCTCTGCCGTGCGCGGCGCCCATGCCGCGTGCCCCGCCGCTGATCAACGCCACCTTGCCGGTCAACCGCCCCATGGCGGCACCTCCGTCTCTAGATAACCGCAACACGTCCTGGACATGCGCTCGTGCGCGCACCACGCGACAGTAACTCAGCGCGCTGCCCGAGGCCGGTCGCGCATGAGGCCGGCGCGACTATCGTTCGACGAGTGAGCGAGCCGACTGTTTTCACGATGGAGACGCTGCGGACCGCGCTGGGCGCCGACCTCGGGGTGAGCGGCTGGATCGAGATCGGCCAGGAGCGCATCGACGCGTTCGCCGCGGCGACCGGGGATCACCAGTGGATCCACGTCGACCGGGAACGTGCCGCCGACGGGCCGTACGGCACCACCATCGCGCACGGGTACCTCACGCTTTCGCTGTTGCCGTCGATCATCGGCGAGGTTTTCCGGATCGATGGCGCCGCCGCTCGAATCAATTACGGCGTGAACAAGGTCCGTTTCCCTTCGCCTGTTCCCTCGGGGGCTCGTATCCGGGGCAGGGCGACGATCGTGCGGGTCGAAGACGTTCCCGGCGGGCTGCAGGCGGTCCTCGCGGTGACGGTCGATCGCGAAGGTACAGACAAGCCGGTCTGTGTCGCGGAGACCATTGTGCGTGCTCTGGCGTGATCGACGGGCGTCGTTGCCCAGCGTGCTGGTGACGGTGCCGATGTGTCGTAATCGCGCATCCGGGGCCGGAAGGTGAATCGGCGGCAAGTCCTTGCTCGGCGGCGGTGGCGAGCCGGGCGGCGGCAGAATCCGGTGGGTATTCGGTGATCAGGCCGATTCCCGTGCCGCGGTGAGTAATTCGGTGAGCGCGCGGGGCACGGCGTCGGCCAGGTCCGCGATGTCGGGTACCAGTTCCTTGCAGGCGATGAAACCGATATTGAGCTTGTCGTTGTTCGATAGCACAGTCGCGGTGAGCCCTGCGCCGTGGAACACCGGCCCGAACGGGTACATCCCGTCCACGCGCAGGCCGAGGAAATACAGCGGCATCGGCGGGCCGGGCACGTTGGACACCACCAGGTTGTGTACCACGGGGTGCATCTCGGCCAGTCTCAGCGACGAATACATTCGTGCCGCGAGCCGAAAGGTGTTCGGCGGACTGTACTTCGACAAATCCTGCAGGAAGTCCGCGCCCATCAGGTCGTGCTCCTCCTTCGCTCCGCGATTGGCCTCAGCGACCTGGCGTAGTCGTTCCACCGGATCGGCCACGTCGGTGCCGAGTCGCGCGAACAGCGCGGACACCTTGTTGATGCCCGAGGTGTGCCGCGTCGTGTCATGCACGGATACCGGCACCGACGCGATCAGGGAGCGATCCGGCAACTCGTCGCGCTTGCTCAAATAGTCGCGCAGCGCGCCGGCGATGACGGTCAGCACCACATCGTTCACCTTCACCGCGAACGCCGCCCCGATCTCTTTGGCGGCGCCGAGGTCGGCCTGGGTGAAGGCGACGGTGCGGTGTGGCGTGATGGTGACATTGAACGGCGTGCGCGGAGCGGAGAACGGGGTCGCCATGCCGGCCTCGTTGTTTCGGCGGCGCTGCGCGAACCTGGCGATCACGCCGAGGGTTTTCGGCATCATCCCGACGATGCCCGCTTTCGCCGGAAGCTTCAGTGCGGCCTCGGCCAGTAGCTGCCAGTCGTTCGGGCTCGGCTCGGGTTGCCGATCCTGCTCGGGTTCGGGCCGCACGACGCCCGGTTCGAGGTCGCACAGGTGCATCATCATGTCGGCGCCGGTGATGCCGTCCATGGCGGCATGGTGGTATTTGCAGATCACCGCGACCTTGCCGTCGTCGAGGCCCTCCACTACGGAGAACACCCAGAGCGGGCGATCGCGGTCCATCGGCCGGCTGGCGATATCGCCGACCAGTTCGGCGAGTTCGCGGCGTCCGGCCGGTGCGGCGATCGCGATCCGGCGGAGGTGGTAATCGAGGTCGAAGTCGTGGTCTTCGACCCAGACGGGATGGTCGAGGTTGAGCGGCACCTCGTGCACGCGGCGGCGCAGCTGCGGAATCAGTGGCAGTCGCCGACCGAGTTCGGCCTTGAATTTCTCGAACGAGTAGTCCCCGGAGGACGGGTCCAGGATCAGCAGGGCGCACACGTGGAGGTGCTGGGTCCCGGTTTCCAGATAGAGAAAGCTGGCATCCAATCCGGTCAGTCGTTCCATAGCGAAAGACTACTAAAACGCGTTCTACTTCGGCGGTGAACCAGGGCGTCGGTGCGGGATTGCACCGCGGCCTCGGCGGGGTGGTCATCCGGGAAAGCCGCTGCTCACTCGAGTGCCGGTGACGGGCGGAACCCATATTTTCCGGCGCCCGGCGTAAGATCAAGAACGTTGGTGCACGGTCGGTGTTCGCCGATCTGCGACCGGGGTGGCCGCGAGGAAGCGGCTCACAAGGGAGCTGAGTGTGCGCATCGTGGTGGATCTGAACAAGTGTCAGGGATACGCGCAGTGTGTCCCGCTGGCGCCCGATGTGCTGAAACTGCTCGGTGACGAGGCGCTCGCGTACGACCCCAACCCTGATGAATCACAACGCCAGAGGGTGCTGCGGGCTGTGGCGGCCTGCCCGGTGCAGGCGATCATCGTGGAGAGGTACACCCCCGATGCGGAAGATTCGCGGTGAGCACCGCGGCGTTGCTCACCGAGCTGGTGGCGACGTTTCGCGCGGAGGGGCGTATCGTGATCGTCGGCGCCTCGCTGGCTGGTCTGCGTGCCGCGGAAGCACTGCGGGAACGTGGTTTTCGCGGCAGGCTGACGCTGATCGGGGACGAGCCGTACGAACCCTATGATCGTCCACCGCTGTCGAAGCAGGTGCTGCAAGGGTGGGTCGGGGCCGATCGCACCAAACTTCCGCGGCTGCGGGCCGTAGCTGCCGAGTGGCGGCTGGGGGTCGCCGCCACCGGGCTGGACCGGGTCAACCGCCGAGTGCTGCTGGCCGATGGGGACACGGTCGACTACGACCGACTGTTGATCGCCACCGGGGTACGAGCACGGTCGTGGTTCAACCCCCGAGAAGGTGCGCTCGAGGGCGTTTTCACGCTGCGCACCTGCGATGACGCGGCACGTCTACAGACCGCGCTGCACGCCGGCCCGCGGCGGGTCCTGATCGTCGGGTCGGGATTCGTGGGATCGGAGATGGCCTCCGCGTGTTGCGCATTGGAGCTGCCGGTGACCGTCGCGGAACGCGCGAACGGGCCGCTGGTCGGCGCGCTGGGCGGGGTGATCGGTGATATCGCCGCCGACATGCAGCGCGATGCGGGCGTCGACCTACGCACCGGGGTCGCGGTCGAGGCACTCGAGGCCGACAGCGGCGGCCACGTGCGGCGGGCTCGGTTTTCCGATGGAACCGATGTCGATGTCGATGTCGTGGTCGCTTCGCTGGGGTCGATCCGCAACGTCGAGTGGCTCGAGGGCGCCGGGCTGGCCAGCGGGTTCTGGGGCGTGGGGTGCGACGCCGGTTGCCGCGCGTTCGACGTCAACGGCGTGGTGACCGACAACATCTTCGTGGCCGGGGACGTCGCGCGCGCCCCGCACGTGCTCTACGAATACCAGTTCATCGCCATGGAGCACTGGGGCAACGCGGTGTCCGGAGCGCAGGTAGCCGCCAACAATATGATCAGCCTGCAGGCCGAGCGGTGCGCGCACCTTCCGCTGCCGATGTTCTGGTCGGCCCAGTTCGGAGTCAACATCAAGGGCGTGGGCGTGTGCTCGTTCGGCGACGAGATCGTGTTCACTCGGGGTTCGCCTGACCAGCGCCGCTTCGCCGCCGCCTACGGCCGTCGGGGACGCATCGTCGGCGCGGTGACATTCGACCACGGCAAATGGTTGGACTATTACGGTGCTCTGATCGAGCGGTCGGCGCCATTCCCGCCGCCACCGCCCGGGTCCGACCGGCCGGTGCAGACGGCACCGATCCCGGCGCGCTTCCCGGATCCGCGCGTGCCCACCGAGCTTCCGACCGTTGTGCTCACCGGCTACGACCCGACCTCGCGCGAAGCCGAGTTCCGTCAGCCACGCCGACATCAGACGCCGCCGCCCGTCGAATCGAGGAGATCATGACCGCACAGACGGCGTGGGCGGCAGCGATGACCTACGACAACCGCTCCGATCCGTACCCGTTCTTCGCCGAGTTGCGCAGAACTCCCGTCGTGCAGGTGGCCGACGATGTCTACGTCGTCACCGGCTACCGCGAGCTGCTCGCCCTGGCGCACGATCCGCGGATCAGTTCCGACATCAGCCGCAGCCCGCTCGTAGCCCACTTGACAGCTGGCGCCGAACCGGCCGCGGGCGGCGCGGAATCGCAGGCGCCCGGCAGCCGTCGACCGAGCATCATCGTGTCCGATCCGCCGGATCATGACCGAGCCCGCCGGCAATTGCTGCGTCACTTCGGCCCGCCGCACTCGCCCGACCTGATCGCGAGTACGGAGCCCGGCATCATCACGTTGTGCAACAGGCTGCTGGATGACATCAAGACCCGCGAGTCGACCGGGTTCGATGTGGTCGACGACTACGCCTACCCCGTTCCGGTGACCGTGATCTGCACAATCCTCGGGATCCCCCTTGCGGACGAACCAACCTTTCATCTCTGGATACGTGACCTGTTGACGGGTGTGGATCTGGGCCCGGATGGCGCCACCGACGAAGGAAGGGCTCGCGCGGCACGAGGCCGCGCCGCCGCCTCGGCATTGCGGCACTACCTCGCCGAGCTGCTCGAACGGTACCGTCGCCAGCCCGGAGATGGCCTGCTGTCGAACCTGATCAATGACACCGACGGGCCGGACGGTCCGATGTCATTGGAGGAAGCGATCTCCAACGCGCAGCTGTTGTTCGTCGCCGGCCACGACTCCACGGTCAACACCATCGCCAACTGTGTGATGACGCTGCTGCGTAACCCCGGCTCGTTCGAACTGCTGCGGCAGCGCCCGGAACTGATCCCACGCGCCATCGAGGAAGTCCAGCGACTCCAGTCGGCCGTGCAGTTCTTTCCCAGCCGCAGCGCCACCGACGACATCGAGATCGCCGGCACGGTAATCCCGAAGGGTGCGGCGGTGCATCTGATGTACAGCGCAGCCAATCGCGACCCCGCCCGTTTCGCCGACCCGGACCAATTCGACCCCGAACGCCCCGACAACGAGCACCTCGGCTGGGGCAGCGGTATCCATATCTGCATGGGCGGCCCGCTCGCGCGCCTGGAAGTCAACCTCGCATTGGAAACGTTCCTGCGCCGGGTGCGGGGCCCGCGCTTGGTGAAGGATCCACCGCCCTATCGCCGAAGCCATATTTTCCGCGGACCCTTGCACCTCATGATCGACGTCGACCGCATCGTCGACTGAGGCCACCTCATTTTCCGCCGCGCGGGTGCTCACCCGCGGCCGTGAGTGGTCCTGGCGAGTTCGGCGCGGACGGCTTCGACTCGCTCGGCCTCGATGCCCCACGGGTGGTCGACGCCGACCCGGCGGTCCAGATCCCACAGCACGCACTCCTCGCCCGGCGCGGCCACCAGCGACCACGCCACGACGGTGCGGCCCAGTTGCTGTGCCATGGCGCGGTGTGCGTGGTTCGGCGGCCCAGCGCCTTCCGGAAAGTGGTGGAGGAAGCGGCCGTAGGCCGCCGCGCAGAACTCGGCGTAGAGTTGCGTGCACAGGATGAAGCCGTGCCATGCTTCGTCGACCGCGTGCGACGGCATCCCGATCACCTGATCATCGCGCATCGCGGCGCCGCAGCAGACCAACCACTGCCGCAACCCCTTCGCCACCAGCTCATGTGGCTGCCACGGGCAGGTCTTGTAGACGGCCGCAGGGAACTCCAACGCGTCGACCACGGAGCGGACAGTCACCAAGTCGACCCCGGACCGGCGGAAGCTGAAGAACACCACGGTTCACTGTATGCGTATGCCGGCCTGCCTCTACCGTTTTGATATGAGTGCGGCAGTCATCCTCGTGTTCATCCTGTTGATCGTGGCGGTGCCCGTCACGGTGGTGTTGGTCGTGCTCCGCGCGCAACGCACTCGGTACGCTCCGCCGACGGATGGGCGCGCGGTGCATCGTGGCGGAGGGTATTTCAGCGGCGGATCCGATACTTCGAATCCGTTCTGGGCGGCAGGTGGGGCGGGTTTGGTCGGCGGCTACGACCCGAATCAGGCGAATGGCTGTGGCGGGGGCTGGAATCCCGGCGATGGGGGCAGTCACCATCACCATGGCGGCAATTGCAGTGGGGGAGCCTGGGGTTGTGGTGGGGGAGCTGGAGGCTGCGGTGGCGGCAGCAGTTGCGGTGGTGGAAGTAGCAGTAGTTGCGGTGGTGGAAGTAGTAACTGTGGTGGCGGCAGTAGCAGCAGCTGTGGGGGAGGGTCCTGATGATCACGGCTTGACCTCAACTGGTCTTCAGGTTCGATGCTGGTCGCTGTCCGATGTGGCAACGAACGATGGAGGCAGTGCTATGCGGGTTATGCGGGCTGTGCAAGCAAAGGAATTCGGTGGACCGGAAGTGCTCGCGGTGCGCGAACTGCCGGAACCGGTGGCCGGGCCGGGCGAGGTAGTAGTCGACGTTGCGGCCGCCGACGTGATGTTCCTGGACACCCGGCTGCGCGGCGGCTGGGGTGCCGATTTCTTCTCGATCGACCCGCCGTACGTGCCGGGCGGAGCGATCGCGGGCGTGGTCGCTGCGGTCGGCCCGGACGTCGATCCGGTCTGGGTGGGAAGGCGGGTGTCCACCGCGACCGCGGCCAGCGGGATCGGCGGCGGCTCACCCATCGGCGGATACGCGGAGAAAGCGCTGGCCAAGGCGGACACGCTGGTCACGGTGCCCGACGCGCTGAGCCTGCCGCAGGCCGTCGCACTCGCACACGACGGCAAGACCGCGTTCGCGGTGTTCGACCATGCCGCGGTGCAGCCGGGGGAGTGGGTGCTGATCACCGCGGCCGGGGGCGGGTTGGGAACTCTGCTGATCCAGCTCGCCCGCGCAGCCGGCGCGAACGTAATCGCCGCCGCACGTGGCGCCGCGAAACTCGAGCTGGCGGCACGACTGGGGGCGACCGCCGTCGTCGACTACTCCGAACCCGATTGGTCGGCAAAGGCGCGCGCCGCCACCAGGGGAGAAGGTGTCCAGGTCGTCTTCGACGGCGCGGGTGGCAGCCTCGGCGAGGCCGCGCTCGCGGTAGCGGCGGACGCCGGCCGGTTCCTCGGATACGGCGCCGCCGCAGGCGAATTCGCCGGAGTCGATCGCGCGGCCGCGGAGGCCCGTGGCATCGCTGTGTATGGGCTGTTCGACATCACCGGCGCCGACATCGACTGGCATGCGCTCGCCGAACGCGCCCACGCCGAGGCCGCCGCGGGTCACCTGGAGGTCGTCATCGGTCAGACGTTTCCGCTCGAGCAAGCCGACCGGGCGCACGCCGCCATCGAATCCCGGGCAGCGATAGGGCGCACTTTGTTAACAGTGTGAACTACCCCGCAACTGGCGAATCGTCGTAGTGCGCGGTGTCTGCGACGGCGCTAGGGTGCCTGCGTGGAAACTCTGATCGTCGTCGGTGTCGTCATCGTAGTCCTCGGTATCGTCATCGCAGTTGTGCAGTTCGCGAGCCGGCCGCCGAAGGATCCCGAGTCCTGGGACGATGCCGACGCCGAGGACTACGAGGACGACTGGGACGAGGACTACCGCGACGACTGAGCCCGCTCAGTCGACCGGGGTCAGCACAACGACCGCGATGGGCCGCTTGGTCAGCTTCTGATAGGCGCTGTAGCGGCCGTGGTTCACCTTGTCGACGATCGCCCATCGCCGCGTGTAGTCCGGATCATCCGGCATCGTTGCTCGCGCCAGCACCGACAGTTTCCGCCGCCCGACCTGAATCTCGCACTCCGGCTGCGCCTTCAGATTCGCCAACCACCCCGGCGGTCGCGGCGACCCGCCATTGGACGCGGTCACCAGATAGTCGGCGCCATCGCGTCCGTACGTCAGCGCCGCGGTCCGCGACATGCCGGTCTTGCGCCCCACGGTCCGCAGCAGTAACGTCGGATTTCCCAGCAGCAGCCGATGCCCCACCAGCCCACCGCTGCATTCGTACACCCACTGATGGACCTTCAGCGCCTTCGTGAAGAGATTGGCCATGTCTGACCCTCCAGTAAGTTTGCTGGACCAGGACATCGTAAGCGGGCCCCGCTCCGACTGGTCTCCACCCCACTCCAACCGGTAGCATCCCCAAGGCTCGCGGAATCACCCGCGACGAGGGGCGGTAGCTCAGTCGGTTAGAGCCGTGGACTCATAATCCATTGGTCGCGGGTTCGAGCCCCGCCCGCCCCACAAACACTATCTGATCAGCGGAAACGCTGAATTCGACAGCCGAGTTGGTCCAGAACAGCGCTCCGACAGCAATGTATTTTGCCGGTAGAATCCGGACATGGGGCTGGATCTGGACGACATTCGAGAGCTTGCGGAGGACTTCGCGACGGAGCTACGTCGCAGGAACCGGAGCAAGCAGACCATCGACGGCTACCTCACCCGAATCAGGTACTTCGCCGACTTCCTCGAGCAGCGCGAGCTGCCGACCACGGCACCCGACATCACCCGCGCCCATATCGGCGGCTATATCGAAGATCTGCTCACACGGCCGAACCAGCGAACCGGGGCGCCGTTGTCGCCGGAGTACGCACGCGGCCAGTATCGGTCGCTGCAACAGTTTTTCAAATACCTCGCGGCCGAGGAGATCATCGACGCGAATCCCTTCGACAAGATGAGCCCGCCGGCGGTGCCTGAGCAGAGGGTGCCGGTACCGAGCATGGACGCGGTGAAGGCTCTGCTCACCGAGTGTGATGGCACCGAATTCGCTGACAGACGAGACAACGCGATCATTCGGATGTTCGCCGATACCGGGATGCGGTGTGGCGAACTCGCGCCGCTCGAGGTGGAATCTCTGGACTTCAATGAGAACACCGTGCTGGTGATTGGCAAAGGTGGCCGGCCGCGGACATGTCCGTTCGGCGACAAGACCCGAACGGCACTGCGGAGGTACCTCCGCGTTCGGGCGAAGCATTCGGGCGCGAAGAATGACAATCCTGCGCTCTGGCTTGGATATCGCGGCTCGATGACCGACTCCGGTATACGGCAGATGCTCGAACGCCGTTGCGACGCTGCGGGTATCGAGGGACTTCACCCGCATCAGCTCCGCCACTTCTTCGCCCACACCTGGCTCGACAGCGGCGGCCAGGAACAGGACCTGATGATGCTCGCGGGGTGGCGGTCACGGCAGATGCTGGCACGTTACGGCGCCGCGGTGGCGGACAGCCGGGCGAAGTCCGCGCACCGCCGGGCGCGACTGGGCGACAAACTATAGTCGCAGCTTCCCGCCGCTCGTCGTGCGCCGCAGCTACGGTGTTCTCGTGACTGACGACCTGGTCGGTTGGGCCGAGAAAACCGCACGTGAATATTTGCGAGATCTGCCGCGGCGGTTGAGTCATGTTGAGGGTGTAGTCCGTCGCGCCGAACTTGTCGTCGACTTGGTGGACAACGCGGAGATGTTGGTGGCTGCTGCATGGCTGCACGACGTGGGGTACAGCGCCGCCATTGCACATACCGGGTTCCATCCGGTTGATGGCGCAGAGCTTCTGCGACGGGAGCGCGCGCCCCTCCGGCTATGCGCGCTCGTTGCGAACCACTCGTGCGCACACGTTGAAGGTCGCCGCCGACGCATTGACATCGGATGGCCTGACGAACGCAGCCTGCTACGGGATGCCTTGTGGTGGGCGGACATAACCACAACGCCGACAGGCGGGGTTACTGATGTGCGTTCCCGGATTGACGAGGCCCAGGAATCCTGAAGCTGTCATGAGCCGCAAAGTAGATCCGGCGCTTTGGTTGGTTCGGGGGTGGCAGATGTGTCGGTGTTCGGCGGTTGCGTTGATCGGCAGTGTCATTCGCGGTGGCAAATTTGGGGGATACGGTAGTGCCGAAGTCGAACGGGACCAGCTGGGATGCAGGGGAAGCCTGCCGGGGCTTGTTGTAGGCCTGGCCAATGATCCGAGTGTCGGTTATCCGGTGGGCGCTTGGGTGGGGTGGGGCTCGAGGGCGCGGTAGAGGGTGGAGCGGCCGATCTTGAGGTGTTTGGCGATGGCGGTGACCGACTCGCCGCGTTTGCGGCGGGCGATGGCGATGGTGTCGGGGTCCACTGCTGGGGGGCGTCCGCCTTTGCGGCCTTGGGCTGCTGCGGCGGCCAGGCCGTCGAGGGTGCGCTCGCGGATCAGTTCGCGTTCCATTTCGGCGGCCATGGCCGCGACCATGAACAGCATCTTCTCGGCCATGGTCTGGCCGTTGGGTTTGTGCAGGCCGGCGCAGATGCCGGTGAGGATGTGCAGGTTGACCTCGCGGGCGTGCAGCTGGTCCTCGAGCAGGACGAGGAGTTCCTTCATCGAGCGCGCGACCCGGTCCGGCTTGTAGATCACGAGTGTGTCGCCGGGCTTGAGCATGGCCAGTGTGGTGCGCAGCTTCGGTCGGTCGCCGCGCGTGCTGGCGGTCTCCACGATGACCTCGCGGCAGTCGGCCTCGGCCAGTGCATCGAGTTGGAGTTGGTGATCCTGTGATCGTCCGGACACCCTGGCGTAGCCGATCCGGACGGTGTTGGTGCGCGCCATCCCCGGATCGTCCCGCAAACTGTCCCGGAACTCAACGTCGGGCACCGGGTTGCGGGATGCATTCCGGGACGGCTCGTCGTGGGCTTTCGCGACTGCCCGTCGGTCGTCCCGGATTCGACCGATATCGGGACGACCACTCAGCCCGCCCGGTCAAGATCTCCGCACCAAACTCAACTTCAGCAGGGGCCAAACGTCAGTTTCACAAGATCGTTGGTCACCGGCCAGTACGGAACCGTGTTGGCGCGATGCCGCGCCAACCTACTGAATCGCGTCAGTGACAATCCGAAACTGGTGATTGCCGCCCGCGTTGAACAAGATATCGAGGCCGGCGGGTACGACCTTGGGCAGTTGGGCACCGAGGATGGATCGCCAGCGCGGCAATTTCGAGTGTTGTTTGTGAATTTCGGCGGTGACGACGAGTACGCATGGCACATCATCCGGGGCCGTACCGACACACAGCTGGCCTTGGTCGTCGCACCCGATCTGAACGACGGTATCCTTCAGTGTTTGGATGATCTGTTCGGCGCAGTTCTCGCCGTTGGTGATCAGTCGCAGTAGGGCATCAATGGGGTCGGTCGGGATCGAGTTGTTAGCGGGGATATAGCGTGGATTCGATTGGAACGGACCGAGACTGCCGTCCTTGTCGAGCCGCCAGCCTCCTACGATGACCTCGGCTGGGGGGTCACTGGGCGAACCTTCGGATTGCCAAGTGGGATCGAGGAGAACAAACCAGTCAGCTCGTCGGACAGCACCGGGCATCGGTTCCACGATGAAATCCTTTCAGTTGCGACGACGAGGTCGCGGACTCATGGTGCGGGAAATTGTTCGAATAGGGGTAAGGGTGTCCCGGCCGCGTCGTACTTCTGTACGACCGCGAGTTGGGCGAGGTTGTTGTTGTCGGTGTTGGGCAAGATGACATCTCCGTTAGCACCGTAGATGTTCCCTGTCACCGCACCGTCTTGGTGGAGGCGCTCGGCGGCTGCCCGGGCCGCTGAGCCGCCCGGCAGCGCCGACTCGCACGAGAGCATCACCACGGATGCTCCCGGATTTGCTCCCGCTGCTTGAGCAAAGTGCTTATCGGTGGACAACAGCCGACCGTAGGTCTCACCGTCGATGTGTAAGTTCATCCATTTCGGCCGCAGCCACGAGCCCTTGTTGACGCTGACGACGAATTGCTCCGGGTTGGCATGTGCCCAGGCATAGATCGGCAGTCTGCCCGATGTCATGATGTCATCGATCCATGGCGCATCCTGCGGTTCCCCGTAATCAAACCATCGGCCTCCTTCGCCGGTTGGAGGCGGGATCTCGTGGGCGGGAACCACCGCGAAATCGCTGCCTTTCGCCTTGATCCCTGCCACATCTATCTCGCTGGAAGCCCACGCCGGCACCCCCTTCTCGTCGGTGGGTTTGCTGGGAAACGCGGTGCCGATCACTCGTCCATCGGCGCCTTTGAGCGGGATGCTCTTGACCTCACGAGGGGTGAACGACACCATTTTGCCCTCACCGATACCAGCGAATCCACCCGCCGAACCGCTCTTCTCGGAGCTGGAGCGTGCGATCAGAACCGAAGCGCCGCTGTCAGCGGAAGCGAGCCGCTCCGCGCTGCCTCCGCCAGCGTCCAATTCACCGCGGAACCCCTTGTCGGCGTCGGAAAATCGTTGGGCTGCATCCTCGGCTTTACGAGCGATGGGCCCGATGCCGTGTTCGGCATCGGCCCTTGCGAGCCGCGTAATGCTGTTGCTCACGTCTCTAGCGGCTTGGAGCGCTGCCCGCGCAATCTCACCGGATCGGATCAGCAAAACAATGCCCTCGGCGCAACTCGTGCGCGGTCCTACTCCAGCAGCCGGAGACTGTGGTGGCTGCCCGCTCCAGTACGACAGCAACAACATCGGTCCAACGGGTCACCGTCACGGCAACACTCATGGGCGTATTCCTGGTACCTCAGTCTCAGTTCGGGCGGAACTCGATGCATGTTCGTGTCGTCGCACCACACCAGCGACGCGACCAGTCACATCCTGGTCCGCCGGAGCCAGTCGACCTTCCATCCCTTGGGAATATCGACGTCACACGCATCTCTTGATGCGAAACCCGCCGTCAGCATGTGCGGCCGGCCAGCGCCATCAGCCCTGGCGTGCGAGCCTGAAACCTGGGGCCGTCAGCCCGGGCTGGTTGGGAACAGGGCGCGTGGCTCGAGGTCCAGGTGGGTGACCGGCTCGGCGTCGGGTGGGGTGAGGTTGAGTACCCAGTCGCCGAAGCGGCGGATCGTGCTGGTGGTGTACGGGGTGATGGTGGCCAGGCCGGTTGCGACTACCCGTAACGCTGAAACCCGCTGCTATGCGGCCTGCCTGGCTAGGTCGAGGCGACGGTTCATATCCAGCAAGAACCGTCCGTAGGGGTTGATGCTGGACCAGAACAGTCCCGACAGGGCGCGGCGCTCGTTGTCTCCCATGAGGTTACGGAACTCCGGGTCTTGCAGCACCCGTTGCAGCAGCAGGGTGTTGATGTGGACCAGCGATGATTGCAGCAGGTGCAGTGCGAGCATGGACACCTCGGTGTGCTCGCGGTCCGGGCCGGTCAATGCGCCGTCTTTGCCGTAGTAGATGACGCCGTTGCCGGAGTTCCAGTTCTCCACCACCTGCAACCCGCTGTGGATCTCGTGACGCAGCTCCTCGGAGCTGAGGTATTCGCAGGCGAAGATGGTGCGCACCGCGCGGCCGAGTTCTTCGAGGGCCTGGTAGGTGGGGTGTTTCGGGCCGCCGCGGGTGAACCGGCGCAGGATCGACTCCGACTCGGCGGTGCCCAGCCGCAGCGCGGTCGCGTACTTGACCATCTGGTCGTACTGCTGGGCGATCAGATCCCAGCGGATCGGGCGGCTCAGCACCGGCCCGAGATTGCCGTAGGCGGCGTTGTCGTCGGGTCGGTACAGCCGGATGTGGCCGATGTTCTTCAACCTGGGCAACAGCCGAAACCCCAGCAGCTCGGTGAACGCGAACCCGACGATGTTCGCGCCATGGGTATCGACATAGTTGGATTCGATCTCGGCATCGGTGCAATGCCGCAGCAGGCCCTCGATCATCGACGCCACCTCCGACGACGAACACGACTTCAGCTGCGAATAGATGCAGACCCGGTTGCGCTCGACGTGCCAGTAGATCCATCACCCCGGCCCCGCCGTAGCGCTGGTGATACTCGGTCATGAAGTTCGACTCCCACGACCCGAACTTCTTCGAATTACTCGCGCACGCCGTCCCCTGGCCCCACCACTGCGGATCCCGGTCGGCGAACGTCGCGTTGACCAGCTTGACGATCGCCCGGCGCATGTTGTCGCGGGTTACGAAGTGCCGCCGCACATGCCGCAACGTGGCTTCGGTCTCCTCGTGCTCGCCGGTATTCACGATGGCCTTGATACCCATGTTGGTGCCCAACGCGAACAGCACCAGCAGCAACCGCCGCCGCAGCGTGTCGCGGTCCATCGACTCACGCGAGGCCACCGACACGAACTCCATGGAGAAGTCGGTCAGGAAGTCGGCTTCCTTCAACACGTCGAGCAGGTCGATCGTGCCCCAGCGACGGGCTACCTCGTCCTTGATCGCGGTCAGGTTCTCCGGCTCGACCAGTTTGTCCAGCTTCGGCACCGAGATCCACGGCTCGCCACGGCGCTTGGTGATCCGCACCCCGCCGGTACTCCCCTCGATCAGGCCCCTGTCCAACCCTTCCAGCCCGGCCGTCATCCGTGCGCGCAGATCAGTGATGAACTCGGTCGCATCCAGCGGCTGACGCAGCGCGGCGTAATGGACCTCGCGGGCCTGCTCGAAATCACCCGGCAGGTCGTCTTCCGGGTTGCGCCACCGGTTGCCGCCCTCGACGTAGATTTCGCGCCGGCGCAGCGCGTCACGCAACGCGACCAGCACGCACAGCTCGTACGGGATGCGCTCGACCCGGTCGCGGTCGTCGACCACGGCTTCACGCCAAGCTTTCGGGACCACGCCGTCCAACGGCACCAGGGCGTGCTGGTCGTAGAAGCGGACCTTGCCGTCGATCGTGGCATAGCGCGCCAACAGTTCCATCGCCACCATCACCGGCCGGTAGGCGGTGTTGTTGCACCGCAAGTCCAGCGCGGCCAGCAGCGGCGGCAGCATCCGCCGGTAGTGATTGGAGTACGAGCTGCGCAGCACCGTGCGGACCCGCTCCTGGAATACCTGCTCATTGGCCTTGGCTTCGGTGACCAGCTCCCGCAGCGTTTTCTCCCCGACCACCGGGAACAGTGCCTTGCGCACGATGTCGTCGGGGTGCTCCACGGCAGCCTCCGCCAGCTTGAACAGGATTCCCTCCTTCCCCCGGACCCGCCGCAGATCCTCGGTCAGCTCGCGCTCCACCCGCCGATCTGCGCGGGTATTGATCCGCAACACCAGACTGATCAGCAGATCCACCAGGGCGTCGGTGATCTCCGAAGACCGCATCCAGCACAGCACCGCCAGCAGCGTCAGCCGGACCGGCTCCGGGGCGTCGCGCAGGTCTGACGGGAACATCCGCGCCGCGCGTGCCCGCCAGGCGTCGACAAGTTTTTCGCTGGCATCGGCGAACAGCTCCGCCGGCAGCTTCAGCGAACGGACCGCGGTCAGCTTCTCGATCTCTCGCAGCAGCGTCTCCAGGCTGACCTTGCCGGGGTCGGACTTCAACTCCGCCAACAGATTCCGGCCGCTCGCCAACGCAGGGGCGGTCTCGGCGACCAGCTCGTTGAGAGCCTGGACCGACGCCGCACTCAGACGCGACATCGTGCGGGCGCAGAATCGCTGATCGAACGTCGATCGCGCCGAACCCACCAGTCGATCGATCCGGCCGGGTGTCGGCGGCTCCAACTTCTCGGCCCGACACCGCACCAGCACAGCCTCGCGCAGCCGGTCCTCACGCAACTCGACCGGGCACATCTCCTCAGCCAACCAGCCGATCAGCTGATCCTCGTCGCTGACAGCGAATTCCCGAAACCCGAAAGCAGCACGAACCTGGGCACGGTGATACTCGATCGTCCGGCCCGACCACCGATACGAGGCGAACAGCGCCGGATCGACCTTCACCTGCTCGGCGACGTAGCTCACCACCGCAGGCGGCACCTCCGCCGCCGCACGAGGGAACCTCGCCTCGATCTCGAAGAACTTCAGCAATAGCGCGAACCCGAGCCTGGTAGCTCCCGACTTGTTGCCCACCAACCGCCAGTCGTTCTTGCCGATCAGCGTCCACGACCCGACCAGATCCTCAGGCGACCACTCCAACTGCACGAAACGAAACCGTAAGGCCGATCAACAGTTACCCGCGCGTCCTACTTTGCGGCTCATGACAGCTTCAGGATTCCTGGGCCGACGAGGTTCGACAGCGGTACGGGCCAGAACATGTCGTAGCGGCGTCGGTTACCGAGGCCGAGCCGGACCTGTTAGCAGCGGCCGAAAGGGTCGAATCTGCATACCGCCGCGCGTTGGGGTGAGGTAAGGCGCTTCGCTGGCACTTACTGCGCAGCCTATGCGAAGCGCAATAGAGAGGAATCGGCGAAAGGCTGCGGGCGTCAGTGCTCGCTCTGAGAATCGAGGCCGTTACGTCCGTGATGCTCATTTTCGACGCTGGCAATTAGACGCACCAGTTGACGAGATATCGCGGGATTGGCAGCGATGGTATGGCGCGCGTGGGCAGTATGATCACTGCCATCGGAATCAGTGACTATCGCGCCACTTTCGCGGGCGATAAGTACACCAGCCGCAGTATCCCATGGATTATTCGACATGATGATGCAACCGTCTGTCCGCCCCTCGGCTACCCACGCCAGATCGAGCGCTGCGGACCCGAACATTCGTACTCGTTCCACGTTGGCGGCTAGGGCGGATGTCAACGAGATGCGCTGTGCATTCTTGTAACGTGCGTTCGCCCCGACAGCGTAGTCGCCGATAGAAACGATGGAATTGTGCAGCTGCTCGCCGCGACCGGTAGTGATCGGCTTCTCATTTGCGAAGGCGCCGCGCCTCTGCATTGCGAAGTACTCAAGGCCGAGGAAAGGTGCGTTGATAACGCCCATTATCGGACTTCCATCTTGGAGGAGTGCAAGTGAGACCGCACATAGCGGTATGCCATGGATAAAGTTGGATGTGCCATCGATCGGGTCTAGAACCCATGCCAATCCTGAAACGCGTTGGCCGAGGTCGAGCTCTTGGGTAGACTCCTCGCCTACGAATCTAATGTCGGGCGTCTTTGCTTCGAGAATTTGGCTGAGTGTGCGCTCGATCGTAACGTCGAGTTCAGTGACAAGTCTCTCTCGCTTTTCGCGGACACTTTTCCCGGATCGGCTGTTGACAGAAGGTGTGCACCTTCGGCAGCTGCTCTCCGCGCGATTTCGAGGAGCTTGTCATTGTCACTCACCCGGTTACCGTCTCTCTTCCGTCGTTCCACATGCTCTCGAAGACCGTTGCGAACGTATTGAAGATACCGTCTGTGTTCGACTTGCGTGCTACGAAGGTGGGCGACTCGACACCGCGGGCTTGAGGAAGATAGGGCTGCATGACGCAGAGTTCTTCGTCGACGATCGTGATGTTGAAGCGGACAGGCGCGTCGCACGTCCGTATCTGAATAGCTCCGAGTGCATCATCGCGAACGCGTCGCTGGACACGTTGCAAGCCGCGAATGTTCAAGTCTGTCAAGCTTGACAGAACACCTGTCGTGTGGCCTTCCTCGGCTTCGCGTTGGCCTATGTAAGTTCCAGTGGGATCGAGAAACAAGCATCGTTGAGCATAGCGCTCGCGAATTCTGTGGTCATCGTTACCGGATGTGACAGACGTTCTGGATAACAATCTTCTCGGAAAGGAACGATCTAGCTGCTGTGACGCTTTTGAATGTCCCGCGAGCGCTTGTTTAAGTACGCTGATCAATTCTTCGGAATATTCTGATATTGTGGATTTTTGATAGCCTGACTTGCGTATATCAGCGTTTCGGCGAACTGGCGCGTTTGTAAGGAGTCGTTGTGTTGCGATAAGCCTAACAGGTGCCGAATGGAGAAATTTTACAAATTCCGCTGGAGGATCTCCGGTTTCCTGTCGGCGCATGCGACGCATTCGTGAGGACGCATGTCGGTACCGTTCCATGAGCTCAATATCATCTACGACTTCTCCATCATCAGTGTCCACCCATCGACCGCCTTCGATGGGTGTCCATGATGTCGCAGATTCGAGATATTCGCGCAGATTCCGATGAAAGGTGCGACGTTCGAATTCCCAAGTGACCGGCATTAGTGCATATGGCTGTTCTAGTATTGCTTCGAACTTGAATCCATCAGGATCTTCCCTCGATATATCAATTGCCGAATCATGTGATTGAGTGCGCTGAATTATGAATCTGGTATCGTCATCGTAGGCGAGTTCGAGTCGGTCGAAAGGTATCTCTGCTAGGTTCGCAAAGCGCATGCTCGATGCGAAGTCGATAAGCTCAAGAAATTTCGTTTTGCCGATTCCGTTTGGGCCATATATTAATACGAAGGGCCAGGATTGCGGGAAATCGACCTGGTGATCGAAATCGTCCAGTAGACCTTTAACAGTCGCTCGAACTATCTTCGGCATTCGTTCAACGCCCCTTCTTCCTGCCGACGCCACCTTGGAGTCCTCAGCCGAGTAGTAGTGTCCCCTATCTGCGGCGAGGTCACGGTAAGATGACGCAAACCTATGTCGGGCTCACCTGTCGTCACCCCAACGGTTCCGAGGGGTGGCACCCAACGTCTGGGCGTATTCTCCGGGGCTGCTGCCTCTGCGACAACGGGGCGAGGATCAAGAGGCTGGGCGATTCCATGCCTGGCGAATGTGGATGTGTCTCATGGACCACACCCGGCGGCTGGCGCACGCACGGCGTCGAGCCAGCCGGGCAGATACGAGCGCTCGTCGACGAGCTCAGGATCCACGAGGCCAAATTCTCCGACAGGCTCTAAGATCACCGGGGCTATTTTCGACACCAATGTATTTTGTCAAGTTGCCCACCGGTGACCGGTGTTTTCACTGGTCAGGACAGGGTCGAGGCTCTTTGATCTCATAAGCCAGCGCTACAGTCCGGGATCGCGCGGCTGGAGGCCACGGAAGAGCATCCGCTCGCCGCGGGGGCAGGCGGCCCGAGAGGGCCAGGGTGCATCGGTGACCGTCGGCGGGTTGGCTGCGGCCACAGGCAGGTGGACCGATCCCAGCGCCGTGTAGCGAGACCTGCAGCAACGTCTCTGAGCTGGCGGTGGAGCGTGAATGTTGACAAGTCTCCCGGACCCTTTGATCCGTAGGCACAGGCAGCAAGCGAGACCTGGCGTGACACAGTGCGATTCCCACGTTTCCAATGTGGCCGAGGTACGCGGTTGTCGTCGTCGTTGTCGTCGCACAGCCGGTGGACCAACTTGACCCCCAGGTCGGTCAGGGCTCCAACGTGCCTTAAAAATGGTCATTTTGGATAGTTTGCGTAATGGCTTCGACCAGCATGTCGTTGCGATATGTTCATAGCTTGTGGTCCCGTTCTGGTCCCGCCCTTGGAGTCCCCTACGCATGTTCAGACAAGCGATCCGAGTCATCCTGGGCCGTCCCCCATAGATGAGGCCGCTCGGTATTAGAGTCCTTGTTTGGCCTGGTGAGGGCCGAGAAGGGACACTGAGGGACATGGCAGGACGCAAGCGGCATTCCGCGGAGGACATCGTGCGGAAGCTGCGCCGTGCCGACG
>NZ_JBEZDE010000038.1:0-55995 GCF_040648115.1 Nocardia sp. NPDC049190 | reverse complement strand
TAGTCGTGGCGGCCCTGCTCGGTCAGCCGGATGGCAAGGCCCAGACCCGCGAATCCACTGCCGATGATGATCGTCTTGGCATGGCGCGGGGGCCGATTGACACCAGCTTTGTCTGTGACCTTGCGACTCATATACGTGAGCGTACGATCTTATTGATCGTGGGTCAACGGTATTGACCAGCGTTCAGTAGGGTGGCGTCGTGGGTAGCAGAAGTCCAGGAGAAGCCACGAAGCGTACCCGGCTCAGCCCGGACCAACGCCGCGAGCAATTGATCGCGTTGGGCGCCGAGATGCTCGGCGAGCGCGCCATCGAGGACATCTCCGTCAGCGAGATCGCGGCACAGGCCGGCATCTCGCGCGGTCTGCTGTTCCACTACTTCCCGACCAAGCAGGACTTCCGGCTGGCGATCGTGCGGCACGCCAATGCCGAACTACTGCAACGCATCACACCCGACCGTCGACTCGGCATGCTCGAGATGCTGCACGATTCGGTCGAACGTTACATCGACTACGTCAGCGAGAACCGCACGTCCTACCTCGCGCTGCTGCGCGGCCCTACCAGCGTCAGCCCGGACCTGGCCCCGCTGGTCGACCAGACCCGCGACGCCATAGTCGGCATCATCCTCACCGAGGCGCCGGTCTCGGACGCCGACCGCCCCCGCCTCGTGCTCGCCATGCGCGGCTGGATCGCCTTCGTCGAGGAGATCACGCTGAGCTGGTTGCGCGCCGAATCCATCCCGCGTGAGCAGCTCATCGACCTGTTGGTCGAATCGTTGATCGCCATCGCGTCCTCCCTCGACCCGGCGTTGGGTGCCGCGCTGCGCGGCAGAGGAGCGTCCAGGTCGGTCGACCGGGGTGAACGACCGCGGTCGACGTAGTGGTGGAGTCGGGCCATCGTTCGGCTCCACGTGAGCTGGCGCGTGAGTTCGCCGAGGACGAATGGCTCGACGAGACCATCGCTTGCGGCGTCGTTGTCGATTCCGGTGGGTAGATGCGCGGCGACGCCGGAGTCGTTGAAACGAGTTTCGGTGTAGCGACGGCCGGGCGCGAGTCTGCCGAACGGCATGCCGTGGATCTGCCGAGCGTCGACCCGTGGATTTGCCGAAAAGTATGTGGCGCGCCTGCCGGTCCACTCGTCATGTGACCTCGCGTCCCGGATCGACCATTGGTCACGATCCGTCCCCGGCGCAGGCCGAGGATCGGACGCAGACGCCCGGCCCTCGCAGGCGTTCGCGGGTGGGCGGCAAAGGGGGGCGATGGTGTGCCGTTTCGACCGTCGTCGATGCGAATACCGTCCCGGCAGCCCGGTCGGCAGGCCGCCCGCAGAGTGCCCTTTCGCCGCCAATACCCTGCTCTTACAGTGCCTTTCGAGATTTCGTAGAGTATTGCGCCGAGTACCGTCGAGTGGTCGATGGTATGGGACGCGATGGAGGTGGCCGCCGGTGTTGGTCATCAGCGAACGAACGACGGCGCCACGGTCCGAGCAGCGTGTGCTCGGCTGGATGCGGTCCTGGACCGGGCAGTACGTCATTGTGGGAGTGGCGATATCGGGGTGCTTCTTATCCGACCGTTTCGGCGAGGGCGAGGTGCGAGAAGCCGACTTGGTCGTGATCACGCCCAGGGCCGCGGTCGTCGTCGAGGTGCACGGAACGGTTGCTGAAGCCACTGCCGGTGTTCTGTCGGTGCAGGCCGACGGGCGGTGGCGACTGTCCGAGTTCGACGGCGACCCGATCCAGGTGCGCGACACCGATGGCAGTCCATTCGATCAGGTGATGAACAACGTCGCCACCTTGACGGAGCTGGTGCGCGAGCACCACGCCGACGCCATCGTCGACGGCCTGATCGTGGTGGTGCCACCCAGGGAGTCGACCCTCACGCTCAACATCCAATCACGCAGACGCGGTTGCGCAGTGGTGCTCGGGTCCACACCCGTCGATCTGCGCGCCTGGTTCCACCGCACCGCGAGCCGAAAGCTCGTCTGGACCGCCGAACGCGTGCACGCCCTGCTCGGCGACCTGGACCTGGCCGACGAGGTCACCATCGAAGATCTTGTGGCCGACGGTTTTCCGGCGGAGCAGCGGCGGCACTCCGGGACCAGGTCAGCGGCAGGCGCGGCGCGGGAAACGCCCCCGGAAGACGGCGCATCGATCGCCGAAGTCTCGCGCGCCATCGGTAGCTCAGCGGACCCGGACGCGCCGGTCTCGCATTTCACACCCGGACAACCGGACCTCATGCCGATCGCGCCGCGCTTCAGCCCATTCGCGCCACGGCGCCCGATCGAATTCGATGATGTACCAGACGAAGACGATTCCGCAGCGTGGGCGTCGGACCGACCGGTGCTGCCACCCGCCGCGAAACTCGCCCAGAAGCATTTCGCCGAGCCGGAGTTCTACGCGCCAGAGTCTGCCGAGCCGGAGTTCTACGCAGTAGAGCCTGCCAAGCCGGGATTTTACGCGCCAGAGCCTGCCGAGCCGGACTTTTACGCGCCGGAGTCTGCCGCGCCGGAACCCGCAGCACCGGACCCCCTGTCGTCGGGCGCCGCGATCGATCCCGCGGCTCCTACGATGTCGTCAGCATTCACCGACCAGTGGTCGTCGTGGATCGAATCCGACGGTGCTCGCCCATTGCGCACGCGCCCGGCGCTGTCACCTCCGCCGAACCGGAGGCCATGGTGGTCGGACGAGGATGCCGAACAGCGGCCACCGCAGCGGCCCGCCGCACGGACCATCGTCGAACGTCGCCCGCGGCTGTCGGACCTTCGACGATTGTCCGCCGTGCTCGCACGTTCGCCCGGCCGCACCACCGGATCACCGAAGCCGGCTACACATCGCGCGCAACAGCTCGGCGCGGTGGCCTCGATCGCGGTCATCATCGGCGCCATTTGGCTGTTGTCCGCTGCCTGCTCGACCCCGCACGGTGACTCCGGCGAACAGCGACCTCTGCCCGTGTCGACCACGGAGGACGCCGCACCACCTCCGATCGTCACGGAAACTCCGGCTCAACTGAACCTGCTGCCGCTGTGCCTTCCGTTCCGATCCGATTGTTGACCTCGCCGGTCTTTCGGCCATCGTCTCAGGATGCTCGGCCGCCACCGATTCGTACGCCCGGCTCCGCGTCATCGAGGTGCGTCGGTGCCAGGTCCGACGGGATCCTTCCATCATGCGCCGACGTTCCCAGTTGCGGGAAGCCGGCTTTCACAATGTGCCATATCTGTCGATTAGCGTTTTTGCGCCCGGCTCTCGTCTCCTCGTGGAGGTAATGATGACACTCGCCCCCCTGTCCACGTCGATCGTTCCCGGGCCCAGTCGGTCGTCGTCGCTCTCGACGACCATTGCCTTTCAACGAGATCCGTTCGCGTACCTGGCGAAGGCGTTCGAGCGGTATGGGAATGTGGTGCGCGTGCCGGTCCTCGGCATGCCGATGGTGGTGATCAACCACCCGGACGATGTCAAGAAGGTGTTGCAGGACAACCATGTCGACTTCGACAAGGATGCGAAGATCTTCGAACTGGTGAGTCCGCTGCTCGGCGATGGACTGATCAGCGTGGTGGGCGGGGCCAGTTGGATGAGCCGGCGTCGCCTGCTGCAGCCCGCGTTCCATCGCAAGCGCATCGAGGACATGACGCAGGTGATGTCGGCACACACCGAGGACATGCTTCAACGGTGGAGCGGATTCGCCTCGGGCGGCACGGACATCGATGTCGGTCGCGAAATGTCGAACCTTACGCTGCGCATCGTGGCTCGCACGCTGTTCGCGATCGATATCGGCGCGGACGGACAGACGCATCCGTACGCACAGGCACTGGACGTCTTCATGAAGGAACTGTCGGCGTACCTCAAATTCCCGCTGGTCCCGCTGCGGGTACCGACGCCGAGTCATCGCAGGTTCTGGAAGAACCTCCGCATCATGGACGGTTTCGTGTACGACATGATCGGCCGGTACCGCGCGGGTACGGCGGAGGACCAAGGTGACCTGCTGTACATGCTGATCAACGCGCAGGACGCCGACACCGGCGAGAAGATGAACGACCGCCAACTGCGCGACGAAATCAGCAGTTTCCTCTTCGCCGGACACGAGACCAGTGCCAATGCCCTCACCTGGACCATCCAGATGTTGACCGAACACCCGGATGTCGAAAGCCGACTCAGAGCGGAGATCGACAGCGTGTTGGGCGACCGTGAGCCGACCATGGCGGATCTGCCGAAGCTGACCTATCTTGCCGCGGTCGTCAACGAGAATATGCGCATCAACCCGCCGATCTGGCAGGTCATGCGCAATGCGCGGGTCGACAACGAACTCGGCGGCTATCGCATCCCGGCCGGCTCCAACGTCTTCTGGAGCCCCTACCTGGTGCACCGGAATCCCGATTTCTGGCCGGAACCCGAAAAGTTCGACCCGGATCGCTTCGCACCCGACATTGCTCGGAGCATCCACAAAGGCGCGTATATTCCCTTCAGCGCCGGGCCGCGCATTTGTATCGGCAATACCTTCGCTCTGACCGAGATTCAATTGATCCTGACGCGCATCCTGCAGCGCTTTCACTTCGAATCGCGTACCGAGTTGCCCCTGCGCAAGGTGCCGGAGGCCACGGTGCGTCCGAGTAAACCCATCCGTATCGCGTTGCAGCCGCGCTAGACATTCCAACCGAACTCGCGCGCCGGGCCGAATCGCTGTAGCGAGAGCGAAATTCGGCCCGGTGTCGGGTCCAGCGGTCGGCGCGTCTCGGACTATCGAGGATCGACAGGTAGCCGAGGGCCGCGTCGGTCGACCGCACGAACGCGCCGTCGTACGGCTGTTCGCCGGCGTGTACTTCGGTCTATCCGAATTCGGCTGCAGTGCCGCCGTTGCTCTTGATCAACCTCGCAGCGGACGTCGCCCAGCTCCGCCATCATGCGGATCCGAAACCGGTTGAGACGTATCGAGCGTATCGGGCGCCATGCCTGTCGGCGGTACTCGGCAGGCCACCGCTATTCCGTAGCTTATGTTACGGTGCAGCGGGCGTGGGTGACTGCGGGATTGCGTCCAGGCGTACGACTTTCGTCGTCGTTACGGTCGTGTGCTTCCGCCTGAGGGCCCAAATCATATGTCGTATGGCTATATTCGCAGATCAATTCGCTGCCAATCGATGTGGAGCACGTCGGCGGGCCCGACCGTCGGGTATAGGCCCATTCGGTGCTGTCGGAATCGGTGCGAAAGATGTCGGGTTCGCGACTGCACTCTTACCGCTAATCGCCCTAGGCTGCCTGTTGGCCCCGATGAGCCTCGGCAGAGTCTCTCGATCTTCACGGGGCAGAAGGGTCGAATATGCTGCGTGCCATCGATGATCGACGAACGTCGCCATGTCCTCGCGGCTATTGCGCCACGAACGCACACACCCCGCGATAACGACTATCCGCTAATCATCGTCAACGCCCGCCACGCTCCGTTCGAGATCGAACGCGACGACGAACTCCTGTTCCCCCAGCGCTTCTCGTAGAATGTGCAAACAATCGTATGCCGCACGAGTTCTGCCCCTCGATTCCAGATTTCGAGACGATATCCATTCCCACTGCACGAATATCTACGTCGCCGTTACGCGCAACCTCTCGCGTGGCGGAATTCCTGAGAGATGTCGATTACGACGGCCCTCGACTCATCGTCGATCTCGACGTGGTGCGGCAGCGATATTCGGCATACCTGCACGCCATGCCGGGCACTCGGATCTACTATGCTGTAAAAGCGAATCCAGCACCGGAAGTGCTCCAGATCCTGGCCGACCTCGGCTCCTATTTCGACACCGCCTCGATACCGGAAATAGAAGCGGTCCTGGCTCTCGGCGTCGCTCCGGATCGTATCTCCTTCGGAAATACGATAAAGAAAGAAGTCGATATTTCCCGGGCACATGCCATGGGGGTTCACCTGTTCGCGTTCGATTCGGATGCCGAACTGGAAAAGATCGTCCGTTCGGCCCCGGGTGCGCAGGTATTCTGTCGGGTCCGCTGTGATGGAACAGGCGCGGATTGGCCGCTGTCGCGGAAATTCGGTTGTGGTACCGATACGGCGGTAGAACTGCTTCTCGAAGCACATCGGCACGGTCTCGATGTGCAAGGTGTTTCGTTCCACGTCGGATCGCAGCAACGTCGAGCCGAGGCATGGGATGTCGCGTTGGCGACGGTCGCCGAAGTCTATCGGGCTTTGTGTGAGCGTGGCCTGAGAATGCCTGTGATCAATATGGGTGGCGGATTTCCTGCCGCACACTACCGCGAGGAAGTGCCACCCATTCACGATTACGCTGCCACGATCGGTCATGCACTGCGCCGCCATTTCGATAGGGCGTTGCCCGAAATCATCATCGAGCCGGGCCGTGGCCTGGTTGCCGATGCGGGGGTGATCGAAGCCGAGGTGGTCCTGATCGCCCGAAAAGACCGATCGGGACCACGGTGGGTTTATCTCGATATCGGTAGGTTCGGGGGCTTGGCGGAGACCGAGGATGAAGCGATCCGCTATATCATTCGCACGCCGAAGGATGGCGACGACCTGGCGCCGGCAATCCTCGCCGGTCCCACATGTGATTCGATCGACGTCTTGTACGAGAAAGAGCCGTATTGGTTGCCGGTGTCTCTGGAAATCGGCGATCGGGTTCGCATCGAAGCTGCCGGTGCGTATACCGCCTCTTATTCGTCGGTGGGATTCAACGGTTTCGCGCCACTTCAATCATATTTCGTCTGAAAGAACACTGATCAAATATCCGATGGGACCAGGTACATGACAGCAACAGTTGGACCGGTGCCGCTGGCGACCGCCAGCGCTGGCCAGCGCGCGCACAACCCGCTCTGGCTGCATTTCACCCCTGACAGCAGCCGATCCGGCTTCCCGGTCATCGTTCGCGGCGAAGGCGCATACGTATGGGACTCGAACGGCAATCGCTATCTCGACGGGCTCGCCGGCTTGTTCGCGGTACAGGTCGGGCACGGGCGAGCCGAACTCGCCGAGGCTGCCGCGCGTCAGGCGCGAGAGTTGGGGTACTTCCCGCTGTGGGGGTACGCGCATCCCGTCGCCATCGAACTCGCCGAACGACTGATCGCCACCCCGCCCGGCGACCTCGATCACGTCTTCTTCACGGTCAGCGGTGGCGAGTCGGTCGAGACCGCGTGGAAGCTGGCGCGTAAGTACTGGAAACTCGTCGGAAAACCTGGCAAGCACAAGGTCATCAGTCGGCACATGGCGTACCACGGGACCTCCATGGGGGCGCTCTCGATCACCGGTCTCCCTGGCGCCAAGGTCGATTTCGAGCCACTGGTTCCTAGCTCTACCCGCGTCCCGAACACCAATTTCTACCGAGCCGACGTGCACGCAGACGACCACGAGGCTTTCGGACGATGGGCCGCCGACCGTATCGAGGAGGCCATCGAGTTCGAGGGCGCCGACTCCGTGGCCGCGGTCTTCGTCGAGCCGGTGCAGAACACCGGTGGCTGCTTCATCCCGCCACCCGGCTACTTTCGGCGCGTTCGCGAGATCTGCGATAAGCACGACATCTTGCTGATTTCGGATGAAGTCATCTGCGCATTCGGTCGGCTCGGCTACGAATACGGCGCCCAACGGTTCGGTTACCAGCCCGACCTCATCACCATTGCCAAAGGGCTCACCTCGGGCTACGCACCGCTCGGCGCCGTACTGATCAGTGAGCGTGTCGCCGAACCATTCCGGCATGGCGCCACTTTCATGCACGGTTCCACCTATGGCGGCCATCCCGTCTCCTGCGCGGTAGCACTCGCCAACCTCGACATCATCGAACAGGAAGGCCTCTACGAGCACGTCCGGACCAACGAGGCCTTGTTCTGCTCGACCCTCGGAAAACTGTTGGATCTGCCGGTTGTCGGAGACGTCCGCGGAGTCGGATACTTCTACGCGGTCGAGATCGTCAAGGACAAGAACACCAAGGAATCATTCAGCGCTCAGGAGACCACCCGCATCATTCAGCAGCATGTGTCCAAGACGCTCTTCGAATCCGGTTTGCATTGTCGAGCCGATGATCGCGCGGAGCCGGTCATCCAGCTCGCGCCGCCTCTCATCTGCGATCGAAGCCACTTCGTGGAAATGGAGCAGATTCTTCGAGCGGCGTTGGAAGGGGTATCGGCTCTGCTCTGACGCGACCAGCCTCCCGCGACGCCGTTGGCCCGCAATCGTTCTCGGAGTTGCCTGTGCCGCACGGTGGAGTCGAGACTGCCGCACTCGGCAATGTTCCCCAGGTCGTCGGGACGCCCCGGTGCCAGCGCGTTCGTTCGGCACTCCGCCGCATTCCGCGGCTGGGTCGGTCGACCGGTCGCCTGTCGAACTCGCTCGATTCCGCAATCCAGCGATAGATATCCCTAAGGCGGATAAGGTGATTCGGGTCACAACACGCCGTCTGGTAGATCGCAAGGAGCTGGGATGGTTCGCCACACCTGCGACCCGGCACTTCGGCAGGTCGCAGCGGCGCATCACTGGTCAAGCACGCGTGCCCTGATCAAGAGCGTGCGCGCATGGCCCATCGGCACCAAGGGAGTTCATTGATGTCTGTCCGCAAGTCCTCAGTGCTTTGGCTGGTATTAGGGATCGTTCTGATCATCGGCGCGGTGATCGTCAAGTTCGTGGCGTTGCCGTCGCTGACGAAACTGCCCGCCGACCTGAACCAGGCACAGAAGTACGAAGGCACAGTGCAGGCGCTGAATCCGCAGGCGTTCGCGTCCAACGATCTGGCGAATCTGCTCACGCCGGAGCTGCCGATCACCGCCGACCGCTCGCTCACCGTCGACGCGGTCGACGGTGACACCGCCATCGTCACCAGCAAGGCGGTACTCAACCTGCCGGACGCATCCACGCAGGACGATGTGCACACCTATGCCGTGAGCCGTGTGGACTATTCGCCGGTCGCGATCAGCGAAAGTCAGCAGCAGTCGCTGGTCCCCGCCGACAAGCAGGCAACCTTCGAGGCGCACAGTGGCATTGCCTTCAGCTGGCCGATGGATCCGCCGAAGGAGGGCACGACCCTCTACGACTCGGTGACTCGCACGGCCCAGGCGGCTACCTACATCGACGAGGGCACACTCGCGGGCCGCGAGGTGTTCAACTACAAGGTGGATGCCGCCGGTCCGATCACCAGCCCGACCGTCCTCGCTCAATTCAAAGACTTCCCGAAGCAGCTCCCCAAGACGGCGGTGGCCGGCTTGTTGCAGGCGGGTGTCGTCCCGGAATCATCGCGCGCCATCCTTACCGCCGCATTGCCGACCCTGCCTGACGTGGTGAACATCGGGTTCGGCAGCACGAATGTGATCACCGCCGCGGTGGACAATCACCTCGGCGCACCGCTGAAGGTCGATCAAGCCCAAACGATGGCGGTGACCGTTCCGGTCGACGGAAAGGATGTGCCGACGCTTCCGCTGTCGGTCGTGAAGCTGCATACGGCGGACTCGGAGGTTTCCGCCGCCGCGGACACGATGTCGAAGAACTCGACAATATTGTCGGTGCTCGGAATATGGCTGCCGGTGGCCCTGGTAATCCTCGGGATCGGCCTCGTCGTGCTCGCCCTGGCCCGCTGGCGCAAGCCTCGGACGATCACTCCGTGATCTGCCGCCCCCGCGCGGTCACGGCCCTGCCCCGACACCCTCGATAGCTGTCGAGATGTCGCCGGGGCGGGATTGCCCAACTGCCGGTGGCAAAGTCGGTCGAAAGACGAACGCCGGGTCGAATCGCTCCGCGTAAAAGAGCGATTCGACCCGGCGTCAGGTCCGGGACTATGCGGTCGGTTCGAACGCTTCCGCGACGATCTCGGCCTGCTCCACCGCATGCACCTTGCTGGACCCCGAAGAGGGGGCCGACATGGCGCGGCGGGAAATGCGGCGCAGTTTGCCGAGGCGGTCGGGCAGGATCTCCGGGAGGTTGAGGCCGAAGAAGGGCCATGCGCCCTGGTTGGCCGGTTCCTCCTGAACCCAGACGATATCGGTGGCGTTGGCGTATCCCGCCAGCGCCTCGTTCAGCCGGAAGGTGGGCAGCGGGTAGAGCTGCTCGATCCGCACGATCGCGACATCCTCACGCTTCTGCTTGGCCTTCTCGGCGGCCAGCTCGTAGTAGAGCTTGCCGCTGGTCAGCAGGATCCGCTTCACCTTGCTGCGGTCGCCGATGCCCTGCTCATAGGCGGGCTCGTCGAACACCGAGCGGAACTTGCTCTCGGTGAAGTCCTTCAGGTCCGAGACCACGGCCTTGTTGCGCAGCATCGACTTCGGGGTGAAGACGATCAACGGGCGGCGAATGCCGTCCAGTGCGTGCCTGCGCAGCAGGTGGAAGTAGTTTGCCGGCGTGGACGGCACCGCGACGGTCATCGAACCTTCCGCGCACAGCTGCAGGAAGCGCTCGATGCGGCCGGAGGTGTGGTCCGGCCCCTGGCCCTCGTGGCCGTGCGGCAGCAGCAGCACGACGTCCGACAGCTGGCCCCACTTGGCTTCACCGGAGGAGATGAACTCGTCGATGATCGGCTGGGCGCCGTTGACGAAGTCACCGAACTGCGCCTCCCACAACACCAGCGCATTGGGGTTGCCCAGCGAGTAGCCGTATTCGAAACCGACAGCGGCGAACTCACTCAGGGCCGAGTCGTGCACCGCGAACCAGCCGGGGTGTTCGCTGCCGATGTTGTGCAGCGGGGTGTACTCCTCGGCAGTCTTGCGGTCGATGATCACCGCGTGCCGCTGGGTGAAGGTGCCGCGACGCGAGTCCTGACCGGTCAGGCGCACCGCACGACCCTCGTCGATCAGCGTGCCGAAAGCCAGCAACTCGGCGAAGGCCCAGTCGACCTTGCCCTCGTAGGCCATCTCGCGACGCTTCTCCAGCACCGGCTTGACCCGCGGATGCACGTTGAAGCCATCGGGCACGTTGAGGAACGCGTCGCCGATGCGCTGCAGGACCGTCTTGTCCACGGCGGTCACGACGGTCGCGGGCACCGGCTGGTCGCCCTCGACCGATTCGCTCGGTTCCGGCGAGTACTTCTCCAGCTCACGGACCTCGTTGAACACACGCTCGAGCTGGCCCTGGTAGTCGCGCAGCGCGTCCTCGGCCTCTTTCAGCGAGATGTCGCCACGGCCGATCAGACTCTCGGTGTAGGCCTTGCGGACCGAACGCTTGGTGTCGATGACGTCGTACATGTACGGCTGCGTCATCGACGGGTCGTCGCCCTCGTTGTGGCCGCGACGGCGGTAGCAGATCATGTCGATCACGACGTCCTTGCGGAACTTCTGCTTGTAGTCGACCGCGAGACGCGCCACCCAGTCGCACGCCTCCGGGTCGTCGCCGTTCACGTGGAAGATCGGCGCACCGATGAACTTCGCGAGGTCGGTGGAGTACTCGGTGGAGCGGCTGTTCTCCGGCGCCGTGGTGAAGCCGATCTGGTTGTTCACCACGATGTGGATGGTGCCGCCGACGCGGTAACCGCGCAGGCCGGACAGGTTCAGCGTCTCGGCGACCACGCCCTGACCGGCGAATGCGGCGTCACCGTGCAGCATCAGCGGGACGACCGAGTAACCCTCCGCGCCGTCGCCCTTGTCCAGCAGGTCCTGCTTGGCGCGGACCAGGCCCTCCAGGACCGGGTCGACCGCCTCCAGGTGCGAGGGGTTGGCGGTCAGCGAGACCTCGATCTCGTTGTCGCCGAACATCTGCAGGTAGGTGCCGTGCGCACCGAGGTGGTACTTCACGTCGCCGGAGCCGTGCGCGCCCGCCGGGTTCATGTTGCCCTCGAACTCGGTGAAGATCTTCGAGTAGGGCTTGCCGACGATATTGGCCAGCACGTTCAAGCGGCCACGGTGCGGCATACCGATGACGACCTCGTCGAGCGAGTGCTCGGCGCACTGGTCGATGACGGCGTCCATCATCGGGATGACGGTCTCGGCGCCTTCCAGCGAGAAGCGCTTCTGCCCGACGTACTTGGTCTGCAGGAAGGTCTCGAAGGCCTCCGCCGCGTTCAGTCGGTTCAGGATGTATTTCTGTTGCGCGACAGTCGGTTTCGCGTGCTTCTGCTCGACCCGCTCCTGGATCCACTCCAGCTGCTCGGGATCGAGGATGTGGGTGTACTCCACGCCGACGTGGCGACAGTAGGCATCGCGCAGGACCGACAGCACGTCGCGCAACTTCATCTGATCCTGACCGTGGAAGCCCGCCACGTTGAACGTGCGGTCCAGGTCCCAGAGGGTCAGGCCGTGCTGGGTGACGTCCAGGTCCGGGTGGCTGCGGAACTTGTCCTTGACCAGGCGCAGGGGATCGGTGTCGGCCATCAGGTGGCCGCGGTTGCGGTATGCCGCAATCATCTCCATCACGCGCGCGCTCTTGTCGACGCCGCGCTCTCGGACGTCCTTGCGCCAGCGCACCGGCTCGTACGGCACGCCCAGGCCGTGGAAGATCTCGTCGTAGAACTCGTCGGCGATGAGCAACTGGTGGATGGTGCGCAGGAAGTCACCGGACTCCGCACCCTGGATGATGCGGTGGTCGTAGGTGGAGGTCAGCGTCATCAGCTTGCCGACGCCGAGTTCGGCGATGCGCTCGTCGCTCATGCCCTGGAACTCGGCCGGGTACTCCATGGCGCCCGCGCCGATGATCGCGCCTTGCCCGTTCATCAGGCGCGGGACCGAGTGCACGGTGCCGATGGTGCCGGGGTTGGTCAGCGAGATGGTGACGCCCGAGAAGTCCTCCGCGGTCAGCTTGCCTTCGCGCGCCCGCCGCACGATGTCCTCGTAGGCGGTGTGGAACTGCCCGAAGGTCATCGCCTCGCAGCCTTTGATGGCCGCGACGACCAGCGAGCGGCTGCCGTCCTTGCCTGGCAGGTCGATGGCGAGGCCGAGGTTGGTGTGCGCCGGGGTGACCGCGTTCGGCTTGCCGTCGATCTCGGCGTAGTGCCGGTTCATGTTCGGGAATGCCCGGACCGCCTGCACGATGGCGTAGCCGAGCAGGTGGGTGAAGGAGATCTTGCCGCCGCGGGTGCGGGCGAGGTGGTTGTTGATGACCAGGCGGTTGTCGATCATCAGTTTGGCCGGGATGGCGCGCACGCTGGTCGCGGTGGGAATGGCCAGCGAAGCGGCCATGTTCTTCGCCACCGCCGCCGCGGCGCCACGCAGCACCTTGGTCTCGTCGGTGGCGGTGTCGGCCTGCTTCGGACCGGAGGTGGGCGCCGCGTTCGAGGTCGGTGCCGGGGTGGTCTGCGGGGCGCGTGCGGTGACCGTGGCGGGCTTCGAGGCCGCCGCGGAGGCCGTCTTCGAGGCTGCGGGGGCAGCGGCCGCGGTGGCCGGAACTGGTGACGGCGCGGCTGCCGGGGTCGGGGCGGCATTCTGTGGCGCGGGCGCGGCGGCGGTCTGGCTGTTACCAGAATCACCACTCACCTCAGGCGTGTAGTCGGCCAGGAACTCGTGCCAGCTCGCGTCGACCGAAGACGGATCCTGCTTGTACTTCTGATACATCTCGTCGACTAGCCACTGGTTCTGTCCGAACTGGGAAGTTGTGCTGCTCACAGCAGGTGTTCGCCTCATTTCGTTCTTTGCGCTGCGACGTGTGTGACGTGCCCGGCACGGGGATCAGCAATCGCGCCGATGCGCCCTATCCGAGGATAGGCCCAGCAGCCGATCGGCGGATCTACCGACCACCCGACACCCCCGACCACATTGGTGACGACTCGTCAGTACCTGAGAATATTCCTTCGGTCTCGTGTGCCGCTGCCCACAGCCGGGCATACGGTCCCGCGGCCGCGAGCAGTTCGACGTGCGCACCGAATTCCACGATTCTTCCGTGGTCGACCACGGCGATCCGGTCTGCCCGCGCGGCGGTGCCGAGCCGGTGCGCGACGATCACCGTGGTGCGGTTTCGACTCAGCGATCGGCTCGCTGCCAGCACCGATGCCTCGGCTTCCGGATCGAGTGTCGCGGTGGCCTCGTCGAGCAGTAGCAGATCAGGGGCCACCAGTTCGGCGCGGGCGAGCGCGATCAGCTGGCGCTGACCCGCCGAAAGCCCGCGGCCGCGTTCGCCGACCGGCTGGCTCATCCCGAGCGGGAGGGCGGCGATCATGTCGGTCGCGCCGACCGCGGCGGCGGCTGCGTCGATCTCCGCGGGGGTCGCGGACGGTTTTCCGAAGGCGATATTGCTCGCTACGTCCCCGGTGAACAGATGAGCTTCCTGCGGGACGATGCCGAGGCGGGCGCGGTAGTCGGCGAGACGGTATGCGCGGATATCGACGCCGTCCACGCGGATCGCACCAGGTCGAACGGGGTCGGCGCCGTTCTGTTCGGCGGCGCCGGCACCGTCGCGCGCGGACGTGACCGTACGGTTTCCCGTTGCGACAGCGCCGCTGGCGGGTCCGGATCCGCCCGATGTCGAGACTTCCGCCACATGGGAATCCGGCGCAGCGCCGTCTGTGCCGTTCGACACAGCACCGGGCAGGTCGTACAGACGTGCCAGCAACTTGACGACGGTCGACTTGCCCGCGCCGGTCGGCCCGACCAGGGCGAGGGTGGAGCCCGGCGGGATTCGTAGCGACACACCGTCCAGAGCCGGAACCGGACTGCCGGCGTACCGGAATCGGACGTCATCGAAGGCGACGTCGCCGTGTAACCCCGCCTCGATCGGCACCGGGTCGGCCGGATCGGCGGTGATCGACGAAGGCGTGCGCAGCAGCTCACCTATCCGGCGCAGACCGACCCTGGCCTGCTGGTAGCCGTCGAACACCTGGGACAGCTGCATGATCGGCCCGAACAACAGTTGCAGATACAGCACGAACGCGATCAGCGTTCCGGCGCTGGTGGCATCGGCGGCAACCTCGCGCGCCCCGACGAAGACCACCGCGGCCAGCGCCAGATCCGCCCATCCGACGACGAACGCGAAATAGAGTGCGATGGCCCGTTGCGCCCGCATCCGGCTGTCGCGGTAGCGCTGCGAGTACTCGGCGAAGCGGCGGGCCGCACGTGGCTCGTGCCGGTTGGCTTGCACCGCACGCAATCCGGAGACGTTCTCCTGGAAATCGGCGTTGACTGCCGATACGTGCTCCCGCGACACCGTGTACGCGGTCGACGACACCCGTCGGAACAGTGCCGTGGCGAAGATCAGAACGGGCAGCGTCACCAGCACCACCAGCGCCAGCGAGACATCGATCACCAGCAGTGCGACCGCGATGCCGACCAGCGTCAATACTCCGATCAGGGCGCTGGCCACCCCGGTCTGCAGGAACGTCGACAAGGCATCGACGTCGGTTGTCATCCTGGTCATGATCCGGCCGGAGAGTTCACGTTCGTAGTAGTCCAGACCCAGCCGTTGCAAGTGCGCGAAGCTGCGCACCCGCAGGGTGAACAGCACCCGCTCCCCGGTGCGCGCGGTCAGCACCGTGGTCGCCGCACCGATCGCCCATCCGGTGGCGGCGAGGGCCGCCCCGAGCAGGGTGATGCGGACGAGCACCTCGGCGTGGTCGCTGAGCACGCCGTCATCGATCGCGTAGCGCACCAACGGCGGGAACGCGATGCCGATCAGCGCGTCTGCCGCCAGCAGCGCCATCACCGTCAGCACCAGCAGGCGGACCGGGCGCAGCATACGGGCCAGCCGGAACAACGGATCGGGCGCGCGCAGGCGCTGTGCGTCCAGTTCCGGTTGTTCGGTGGCGGGTGGCAGGCGCTCGATGGCGCGGCGCAACTCGGGCGTTTCGCTCAGGTCTGCCGCCGCGCCCGCGAAAGCGCCACCGCCGGAACGTGCGGACGGCGCCCGCCCGGTCCGGATACCGGTAGCCCCGGTGTCCGGTGTGGCGACGACGTGTCCGGTGGGTGCGGGTAGCCGGATGACGCGATCGGCGTGCGCGAGGGTCGATTCCCGGTGCGCCAGGATGAGCGTGGTCCGTCCGCCGTGGTCGGGCAGCGCGTCGAAGATCGCGGCCTCGGTCACCGCGTCCACCGCCGAGGTGGCGTCGTCGAGGACCAGGATGCGCGGCCGCGCCAGCAATGCCCTGGCCAGCGCGACCCGCTGCCGCTGCCCGCCGGAGAGCGTGAGGCCACGCTCGCCGACCACCGTGTCGTATCCGTCGGGCAGTTCGGTGATGAAGTCGTCGGCGGCGGCTTGTGCCGCCGCCTGCCTGATCTCCTCGTCGGTGGCTTCCGGGCGCCCGAGCGCGATATTGGCGGCGATGGTATCGGAGAACAAGAAGGGGTCATCGAAGACGACGCCGATCGCCGCGCGCAGGTCGGCGGCGCGAACGTCGGCGATGTCGACACCGAGCACATCGGCTGTGTGTGGCTGTTCGAGGACGGACCGGTCCGCTACGTCGTTGTGCTGTGCCCGCGACGCGGCACGCTCGGACAACAATCGGATGCTGCCGGAATCCGGTGCGTAGAACCGGGGAAGCAGCAGGGCGAGTGTGGACTTGCCCGAGCCCGCCGGTCCGATGATCGCCACCGTCTCGCCGGGCCGCACGCGCAGATCCAGCTCGCGCAGAATGGGCTGGTCGGGATCGAAGCCGAAGGTGAGCGCGTCGATTTCGATGCCGAGCGGTCCGTCCGGCAGCACGACCGGATGTTCCGGATCGGCGAGACCGGGGGCCGCGTCGATCACCTGAAAAACTCGCTCGGCCGCGGCCCTGGTCAGCTGGGCCATCACAATCACCGACGAGAGGATGCGCGCGGTACCGGTCATGGTGGCGACGTAGGCGGCGAACGCGACGAAGGTACCGATCCCGATCATCCCGTGCAGCGCGAGCAGACCGCCGAGCGCGATCACCGCGACCATCCCGACCTGCGGAATCGCCGCGACGGTCGGCGCGAAACCGGCGTCGATCCGCGCGGCGCGCATCCGCTCGGCGAACAGCCGGCGGCCGAGCCGTTCCACCAGGTCGACCATCCGCGCTTCCTGCCCGAAGCCCTTGACCACCCGCACGCCGGTGACCGTCTCCTCCACGTGCTGCGCGAGGTCGGCGGCGCGCTGTTGCGCCGACCAGGTCGCCGCGTGCAACCGGGGACGCATCCGGTAAACCACCACGCCGATCGCGGGAACCACCAGCAGCGCGACGGCCGCCAGCGGCGGCGAGAGCCAGACCATGACCGCGGCGGCGAGCACGAACTCCAGCAACGCCATGCCCGACAGCGGGGCCATCGCCAGCAACCCCTGCACCAACTGCAGATCGGTGATCGACCGGGATACCACCTGCCCGGTACGGATCGTGTCCTGTCCGTTGCCGTCCAGCCGCTGCAACGACCCGAGAATGTCCAACCGCAGCGTGTGCTGCACGTCCAACGACAGTCGCCCGGCCAGCATCCGCCGCCCGAACCCCGCCAGGGACCGGCCGATCGCCACCAGCACGAGCAATCCCGCGACCGCACCGATGGCGGCCGTGTCAGCGCTGCCCGCGGCGTCGACTGCTCGCTTGGTCAGCAGCGGGCCCGCGGTCTCGACCATCGCGCCGACCAGCACCGCCGTCGCGATCCCGCCCAGCACCCTGCCGTGTGGCCGGCATTCGGCCCACAGCCTCCGTATCCACCCCGGTCTGGCACCCCCGTTCACGTCTGGTGCTCACCTCTTCGCCGTCGCGCGCTACTCATCGACGGTACCGATACCCGTGGATGAGTAGCGCGCGCCGTGGTTCGGCGAGGGTCACAGATCGCGGGTGCGCAGGCTCCACCAGCTCGCGGCGCCGAAGCCGATGGTCCACAGCAGCAGCACCACGACGGCGGCCGGAGAGGGGGCGAGGAAATCGCTGTCGGGATAGGAGCCGACCGCCACCGTGGCGATGGTGGCCGAGACCGGCAGCAGGGTCACACTCTCGGCCATGCCGATACCGCGCGCGATCAGCCACAACAGCGGCTCGGCGACGATGATCCAGCCGAGTAGCGACCACACCGCGGTGACGGAGGAACGCAGCAGGATGCCGACGCTCGCGCCGATCAGTGACCAGCAGACCGCGGCGAGCAACCCGCCGCCGAGCACGGCGACCAACTCGGCGGTGAAGTCGAACTTGCCCCGGCCGATGCCGAGCAGGGGGGCGAGAGCGACCAATTCCACCAGGAATGCCGTCGCCACGGCGAAGCACCCGGTGACCAGGAACTTGGCCGCGGCGAGCCGATCACGATCGGCACTGAACAGCGCGGTCACCGGCATGGTGTGATGCTGATATTCCCCGCCGGCGGCGACGGCGCCGAAGACCGCGGCCGCGAGCACGACTACCGCGAGACCCACGTAGAGCCCGATCGTCGCGGCTCCGGTGGCCGGCTCGCCTTTGGGGTCCGCCCGCCCGGCCAGGCTCGCCGAACCGATACTGGCGATCAAGGCGATGCCGAGAATCGAGTAGCCGAGTACCCGGCTCGCCCGCAAGGTGAGGATCTTGCGGACCTCGGCGTCGATATTCGGCAGGAGATCGGGGGGAAGGCGGCGGATCATCGTGGGATTCCGTAGGGCATCGGCGACGGTTGTTGGTTGGCGACTCCGACCGGCGTGGGTGGGCCCGGATACCGCGGTGCGGCCGCGGCGGTGGGTTTGGTCAGCGACGCGAGTACCCGGTCGGGGTGGATCTGGTCGGGGATGATGCTGTCCAGTCGGACGTGCGCGGCGGCGGCCGCCGCCCTGATCTGCGGCTCGGTTGCCTCGGCCACGGCGAGTCGTCCGTCGGTGCGAATCACCGCGTCGGTAAAGCCTTGTGCGGCAAGCATGGTCGCCAGCGCGATCGGCGAGGACGCCGCAACGACCAGCCGGTCCGGATGTCCGCGCCGCAGCCGCGCCGGGCTACCCTCGTAGATCACGGCGCCCTCGTTCAACACGATCAGGCTGTCCGCGCCGGGGAGCACCGCCGCGAGGCTGGCACTGGACAACAGCGCGCTGCCGCCTCGTCGGGTGTGCTCGCGCAGAAAGTCTCGCAGCCAGGCGCTTTCAGCGGTGTCGAGTCCGTTCATCGGCTCGTCGAGCACCAGCAACGCAGGGTCGCCGAGCAGCGCGGTGGCCAGCGCAAGCCGGGTCTGCTGCCCGAGCGACATGGTGCCGATCTTCGCCGCGGCCGCCGCGCGCAGATCGACGATCTCCAGCACCTCGGCCACCCGCTTGTTCGCGACACCCGCCGCCGCCGCGTAGACGCGCAGATGATCTCGCGCCGCCCTGGCCGGATGCAGACCGCGCGGTGCGAGCACGCCACCGACCGCGTGACCGGGCGCGGACCCGGCCGCCGTGGGTCCGGCGACCGAGGCGGTTCCGGAAGTGGGAGAGGTCAGCCCGAGCAGCACTCGCAGGACGGTGGTCTTGCCCGACCCGGGTGCACCGACCAGAGCCGCCGTCGTGCCGAGCGCCACGGTGAAGCTCACGTTCTCCACGGCGGTCGTCACGTCGTACCGCTTGGTCAGGGCCCGGACCGCCAGTGCGAACTGACGCGCTCCGCTCATCGCGGCGGGGTCGGAGGTTGTGGCTTCGTCGGATCGATCGCGGCGAGCGGATCGGCGTCGACGACGAGATGCCGGTCGGTCGACCACACCACCGGCGCGGGCCCGAAGGCCTTGCGCGCGTTGGTGATCGTCGCCTTGCCCAGCGCCCGGTTGCCCGCGCCTCCGATCACCGCGCCGATGCCCGCGGGCAGCACCTTGCCCGCCATGAGCGCCGCGCGCTTGGTGACGAACCGGATGATGAACCGCTTCAACAGCGAATCGTTCATGCTCGACAGGCCGGGAATCCGGTTCGCGAACACGGCGCCCCAGTTCTTCGCCGACGTGCCGACGCTCTTCTGCACGATCTCCATGCCGCTCTCGCCGAGCACGACGGCGAGCACCAGCGCCCTGCGCTGCTCCTGGTCCTCCGGCGAGATGCCGTGCACGGCCGCCACCGCGAGGGTGAACACCGCCGACGCCTCCATGAAGAACGTGGTCTCCGCGCTGACCGCCGCGATCGCCGCGACGGTGCCGACACCAGGCACGGCGGCCGTCGCGCCGACCGCGCTGCCGCTGCCGGTCACCACGAGGAGGTACTGCTTCTCCAACCGCTCGATGATCTGCGCGGGGCTTTCATCCGGATGGGAGCGCCGGATTCGGTCGACGTATCTGGCGACCGCGGGCGCCTGCAGGCGGGACCCGGTATCGAGCAGCTGAACCACCGTTTTCTCGAACGCGCCTTGGTACATCGGCGGCATCCTCCTCTTCCGGTCTGCTTGGAGAACTGTAGGGCACCGGTGGCCGTCAGCTCGTCAGTACAACGAACTACCCGGCCGGATCGGTTCCATTAGTCCGGACCGGATATCGCGGGTACCCGTTCGGTCGGCCGCGGCGGAGGTGGCGGGGTCCCGTCGCCGAACGGCTTGCCGCCGAGCGCTTCCCTCCCGTGCGGCGTCAGCCAGTTCGACAGGTCGGGTCCCCGCGGGACGATCCCGGTCGGGTTGATGTCGCGGTGCACCACGTAGTAGTGCGTCTTGATCTGCCCGAAGTCGATGGTGTCGCCGAAACCGGGAGTTTGGTAGAGGTCGCGCGCGTAGGCCCAGAGCACGGGCATCTCGGTCAGGGTGGAGCGGTTGCACTTGAAGTGCCCGTGGTACACCGGGTCGAATCGAGCCAGCGTGGTGAACAGCCGCACGTCGGCCTCGGTGATCGTGTCGCCGACCAGATAGCGTTGTGTCGCAAGGCGTTCCGACAGCCAGTCCAGCCGGTCGAAGAGCCGGTCGTAGGCGGCGTCGTACGCGTCCTGCGCCCCGGCGAAACCGCAGCGGTAGACGCCGTTGTTGACGTCGCGGAACACCGCGAGATTCACCTCGTCGATCTCCGCGCGCAGCGCCGCCGGGTACAGCTGCGGCGCACCGGGCCGGTGCAGGTCGGTCCACTCCGTGGCGAAGTCCAGGGTGATCTGTGCGTAGTCGTTGGTGACGACCTGCCCGGTCGGCACGTCCACGATCGCGGGCACCGTGATGCCGCGGGGGTAATCCGGGAAGCGAGCCAGATACGCGTCACGCAGCCGGGGGATCCCGAGCACCGGGTCGACCCCGCCGGGATCCAGGTCGAAGGTCCAACTGAGCTTGTCGTGGGTGGGGCCACACAGGCCGAGCGAGAGCACGTCTTCGAGTCCGAGCAGGCGGCGCACGATCAGCGTCCGGTTCGCCCACGGGCAGGCTCGCGCGGCGACCAGCCGGTAGCGCCCCGGCTCGACCGGATAGCCGTCGCGGCCATCGGCCGTGATCCGGGTGGTGATGTAGTTCGTGTCCCGTTTGAACTCGCCGGGTTCGACGTAGGAACCGCTTTCGCTGGCCGACTTGGTCACCAGGACAGTGTCGCAGATCGAGGTTCTAGGCTGGTCGGATGAGTGCACCGAAGGCGACGCTTCTGGAACACGAGGTCACCGACAGCGGCGCGGAGGTGGCGACGGTGACCCTCGCCCATCCGCCGCTCAACCTGTTCGATCGGTCGATGCTGGACGCCCTGATCGCCGATATCGCCGAGTTGTCCGCCCGCCCGCCGCGCGCGGTCCTGCTGCGCGCGGAGGGCAAAGTGGTCTCCGGCGGCGTCGATGTGCACGTGTTCGACGGGCTGACCGTCGAGCAGGGCGCCGAGCTGTGGCGCACGCTGTTCGCGCAGATCATCCACCCGCTGGAGGCACTGCCGTGCCCCGTCGTGTTCGCTGCGCACGGGCTGACCTTGACCGCCGCGTTCGAGATCGCGCTCGCCTGCGACATCCTGCTCGCCGCGCCGAAGGCGAAGTTCGGTTTGGTGGAAACCGTGGTCGGACTGACCCCGTCGATGGGCGGTCCGCAGCGCCTCGCCGAGCGCGCGGGCTCCGGTCGGGCGCGGGAATTCGTGCTGACCGGCGATCTGTACGACGCGGCGACCATGGCCGACTGGGGCGTGGTGAACGCCGTGCACGACGACGTCGACACGGCGGCGAGGCAGTTGACCCACCGGCTGGCTCAAGGCCCGACGATGGCGCACGCGGCGACCAAGAAGATCATCGAAGCATGGCGTTCCGGCGGTGTGTCGCACGCGGATTCGGTGACGCCGGAGGTATCTGCCGGACTGTTCGCCACCGACGATCTGCGGGGCGCGGTGCGCAGCTTTCTCGCGGTCGGTCCGGGGAAGGCCAGCTACTCCGGCCGGTGACAGGTAGGACACGTTCGCCGCCTATTCCAGCGAAATTGTGACACCCGTCATATAGTCGCAGTGCCTGCTGACCCGAGGCACGCGGAGGACGAATGTCGCCATTGCTCGTCGAATATCCCCTGCCCCGTCCACATGTCTGGGACAACCCGCTGGCCAGGGGCGCCGACGGGGTGTTGCGCTACGGAAATCTCACGCCCGCGTTGACCGAGCTGCTGGATCTGCAAGTGCACGCGTTCTCCACGCGCGAGGCGGTGGTGGAGGTGGGCGGCCCGCGCCTGACCTACCGCGAGTTGTGGCACTCCGCCTCCCGGATCGCGGGCGGATTGCAGGAGCACGGGATCGGTTACGGCGACCGGGTCGCCATCCACATGCCCGCAGGCGCGCGCTGGGTGCAGTCCTTTCTCGGCGCTTTGCTCAGTGGCGCGGTGCCGGTGCTCGTGCACGATGGGCTGCCCGAGGCGGTCGCCGAACGGGTGATCGCCGACAGCCGCGCTGATTTCGTGCTCGGACGCGCGGGCGGTGACGCCGAATTGCCCGACGGCGCGGCGTACATCGATGACGGTGCGGCACTGGGTGATCTGGCGTTGCTGTGTTACACCAGCGGAACCGCCACGCCCAAGGGTGTCGAGTTGACCAACGAGAATCTGCTGTCGGCCGTGCGTTCGATGGTCGCCACACTGGATCTGCCGACCGACGGGCTACGCAACCTGATGCTGTTGCCGCTGGCGCACGCCAGCGGCTGTGTCGATCAAATGCTGCCGACCTTCGCGGTCGGTGGCACCGTCGTGCTCGCCCGCGGTACTCGCGCGCTCGCCGAAGCCATTGCGTCCGAACGGATCGATATGGTCTCGGCGACCCCGCGCATCTTCGCGGGCCTGCTGCCCGAACTCGCCGAGTTGCGCGCCGATGGTTTGTGCACCGACGGCATCGCCCGGATCAGCAAGGCCGGTCACCGCTCGGAACGCGCCGCCGCACCGGCCACGTCCGCCGACCTCGCGGCGCAACTGCGCGGCATGTTCCCGAGCGCCCGTCAGTGGTCGGTCTGGGGCGCGACCGAGACCAGCGGCATCGGCCTCGCCGTGGACGATGCCGAGCGTTCGGCGGGCCGGTTGGACCCGGAGGTGGTACTCGGATTTCCCTTCGGCGGTACCGAATTGGCGCTGTGGGGTCCGAAGGCGACCGTGGGCCACGGCGAGTTGCTGTGCCGTGGGCCGAATGTCACGCCGCGCTACTGGAACGACCCGACCACCACTGCCGCGCGGTTCACCGGAACCTGGTTTCACACCGGCGATCAGGTGACCATCGACGCCGACGGCCTGGTGCGCAGGGATGTGGTGAGCGCCAATGATTCCGTCTCACTCCAGCATTCGGGCGCGCAGCCGGGAGAGTAGGTCGGCGCTGAATCCGATCGCGGACAGGTAGCCGTCGAGATCGCCATGCAGCTCGCGCATCGCGTTGCCCGCGATGTCGAGGTACTCCTCGCGCACGCCCAGTAGATCCACCGAGATCTCCTCACCATCGAGCAGTTTCGAGGTGATCAGCGAGCGAAGCGCGGGGATGGCTCCGTTGCTGAGTAGGTAGTCGGCCAGAATATCGGCCTCGGTGACGCCGACCGCGCGCAGGATCGTGGCAACGGCCCAGCCGGTCCGGTCCTTGCCCGCGGCACAGTGCACGAGCACGGCGCCCTCGTCACGCACAATGGATTCGGCGATGGCGACGATCGCGGCGTGCGCCTCGGGTAGCGCGGGAAACATCCGATAGACCTCGAGCATGTGGGTGTAGGCGGTCTGCGCGGTGGCTTCGTGTGGTGGCGCCTCGGCCATTCTGGAGTCGAACGGAGTGACGGCGAGCCGGATGCCCTCCGGCAGCCGGTCGGCGCCGAAGTGGTCGATCTCGTGGTGTCCGCGCAGGTCGTGCACCTTGTTGATGCGCAACTCGCGCAGGGCCGTGTGGCCGGTGTCGTCGAGCCCGCTCAGTTGAGCAGAGCGCAGTAGCACGCTGGGGCGAACCTTGGCGCCGTCGACCGTGCGCAACCCGCCGGTGTCCCGGAAGTTGAACGTGCCGGAGAGGAAGTACTGATCGGCGGGGGGCGAGACAGTCACCGATCCAGATTATCGGCCCGGTGACGGAAAGGCGTGTTGCTACCGGATTGGGACAAGGCCCGATTCAAGTGGCTCGAATGTGTGATCGATCACAGGATGCGGTGCGTTGGCAGTCGGACCGTAGAGTGGTTAACGGTTTCTCGCAGGGTCGGACACGGCTGAGATCGACCGGCGCGGCGGGAATTCCGCGCTGCACAATGCCCCAGCGGGCATTCCGTTTGGGTAACAAAACATTCTTGTGGTCTGGAATTACCCACTGAAACTGTTCTCAAACCCCGAAAGCGCACTACCATTGGTGAACGTTGGACCGGGCAGCCTGGGGGGTTTCCCGAGGTTGCCGCCATGTTCAGCGAGTCGCGCCGACGTAGGTGCGCCGAGTTCTTTCCTCGAGGGAGTCGTCGTTGAGCGTACGTGGAGAAGTGGCAGGGGTACGGCTGCGGCCGACCATCTGCGAGGCGGTCGAAGGCGCGGCGGCCGGGCTCGATTACACCGGCGTCCGCGCGCTCCGGGTTCTATTGCATGCCGGGGTCAGTGCGTACTGGCCGTTGATCACGGCCGCCCCGGCCAAACATGTCAGGGCATATGAGGCAACAGTGCACACGCTGAGCGCTCGCTGGGGGCTACGTACCTCATGTGCCAACGACCCGATAGCGGCGGCCGCGTACCAAGAGATGGACACCGAGGTCGGCGCGTTTCTGAAGTTGTGCGCCGCGCGATCGGCGACTCAGTGGATCGAGCCGGTGGAGGCGATTGCCGCCTATGTCGTCTCACTGGTTCGGGGAGCCGTTCTGCGCTGGCTGGCCGACGGCAATGATGAAACCATGCTGGTCGTGATGGACGATCTCGTCTGTTGCTTGGCGACGAAGGCCGTTGAGCTGTAGTTTACCAGTTTACTGGACGTCCGACCAGTTTGATGGTTGAGTGATACCGGTGACCGAGACGTCGCCGATCGCGGGGCTGGATGCCGCCACCGCGGAGTTCGATCCGCCATTAGCTGCCCTCGACTTGGCCGTGTTGCGCGCGAACGCCACCGATCTGGTCCGCCGCGCCGGCGGCACACCGATACGGATCGCCAGTAAGTCCGTGCGCTGCCGGGCCATCCTCGCCGAAGTGCTCGGCGCCGATCTCACCGCCGCAGGCGGCTTCGCCGGCATCATGGCCTACTCCCTGCGCGAGGCTATCTGGCTGGCGGGCCACGGGGCCCGCGACATCCTGCTCGGCTACCCCAGTGTGGACCGGGTCGCACTGGCCGAACTGGCCGCTGACGACCTCCTGGTGCGGTCGATCACGTTGATGATCGACGATGTCGCCCAACTCGACCTGATCCGCGCCGCCGTCGGAACCGACCGAGTGCGCCCGCGGGTGTGCCTGGACGTGGACGCTTCCCTACGGATCGGCCCGATCCACCTCGGCGTGCGCCGTTCGCCGGTGCGCTCGCCGGATCAGGCCGCCGCGCTCGCCGGCGAGGCGCTGCGCCGCGGCTTCGAGGTGGTTGGCGTGATGACCTACGAGGCCCAGATCGCCGGGCTGTCCGACGCCAATGCCGCAGTGCGCCTGGTGAAGCGGGCGTCGGCGATGGAGATCGGGAAGCGCCGCGGTGCGGTGCTCGACGCGGTCCGCTCGATGACCGGCAAGCTGGAGATCGTGAACAGCGGCGGCACCGGATCGATCGAGGTCAGCGTGGTCGATCCGGACGTCACGGAGGTCACCGCGGGTTCCGGCCTGTACGTGCCGACGCTGTTCGACCACTACCGCTCCTTCACCCCGCGGCCCGCCCTGTACTTCGCCACTTCCGTGCTGCGGCGACCGACACCGAGCATCGCCACGGTGTTCGCGGGCGGCTATATCGCCTCCGGTCCGGCCGGCCCGTCGCGGGTGCCCAAGCCGGTCTGGCCGAGCGGAGTGAAGTTGCTCGGCACCGAGGGCGCCGGTGAGGTACAGACGCCGCTGTCCGGTGCCGCGCAGTTGCGCATCGGTGATCGGGTGTGGTTCCGGCACGCGAAGGCCGGTGAACTCTGCGAGCGATTCGACACGGTGCACTTGGTCGAGACCGACGGTTCCCGAACTTCCGTGCCGACCTACCGCGGCGAAGGCGTCTGTTTCGGCTGACCGCCGCCCAGTCGCAGAAAGCCGGCCAGGTCGGCGACCTCGTCCGGTATGGCGGGCAGGTATTCGGTGAGCAGTGGCGAGCGGATGATGACCGCCTTCCACATGGCGCGGCACATTGCAGCGAGGATCAGGCCCCGCGACAACAGGAACGGCATGCCGTAGGGGGCGTCGGCGGGGCTCGAGGTGGTCATCGAGAGCAGCACGACGGCCGCTTCCCGGCCGCGGAACCGATCCGGTGTGCCCACCAGAACGTCTTCGATCTTCGCGCGGGCCAGCAAGGTTTGGATCTGCCCGACCTGTGCGGCGTACGGTGCCACCACGAAAATGTCGTGTGGGTGCAGCCTGCGGGTCGTCGTGCCGATCGTCCACGACATGCCGAGCAACGTGCGGACCCGCCGCACCACCTCGCGTGCCTCGGCCACCGATTCGGTGGAGTTGCCGTGGTGGTCGACGAGGACGGTGTGCACGCCGGGTTCCTCGCCGTCGAGTTGCCGTGCGAGCGTGATCGTTTCGTTGGCGCGCAGCCGGCCGTCGTAGTACAGCCGGGAGATGGGTTCGCACACCGCCGGATGCATACGCCAGGTCCGGTCCAGGAAGTAGCCGCGCGCCGCGGGCAGGGTCTGGCGGCCCTCGGCCAGCCAGCCGAGTACCGACTCGCCGACCGGGGCCGGGTGGGCGCTGCGCGCGGCCGAAGGGATGGGATCGCCGAGCAGCAGCAGGTTTCGCGCGCACGCCGCGACCGCAACCGTGTCGGCCAGCGGCAAGCGGCCCGCATCGGCGACCACGAGCAGGTCGAGGCACGCGCGCGGGACCACGTCCTCGTTCGTGAAATCGGCCGGGGTACCGCCGATTACGCACCCGCTGATGGCGTTGGCCAGGAATCGCGGATAGCGGTCGGCCTCGATCACGGCCCATTCCGGGGCGAGGGCCGCTACGTCCTTCTTGGCGACCAGTTCCGGAAGCACGCCGATCCGCACAATCGCGTCGAGCAGGTTCTCCACCGTCGAGTGTTCCTGTGCGACCACGCCGATCCGCCACTTGTGCCGGGTGACCAGCCGCTCGAGTACCCGGGCCGTGGTCGAGGTCTTGCCGGTGCCAGACGGTCCCTGCACCGCGATATACGAGCGGTCGAGGTCGCGTACGGCGGCGGTGATCGCCGCGGCGTGATCGCCGTGCACGGTCGGAAGCGCGGCCTCGTCGCGCAGCCGGGGTGGGCGGCGCGCAAGAAGGTCGAAGACGGCCTCGCGCGGTATGTCCGGCAACGTCATGAGCAATTGCTGCGCCGCGACTTCCACCGTCATCTCGGCGTTCTCGTCCCAGGCGGGCAGGCCGGGCGCGATCGCGGTCGGCAATTCGTCGTAGGGGTCGCAGCCGTCGGGTAGCCGTTCTTCCAGTCGGACGGTGTCGTCGAACTCCGCGTCCACCGAGCAGCCGAGTACTGTCGCGGTCGCCGTCGCGCGCCGGCCGACGGCGGTGACCATGCCGGCGGCCACCGGCCGGTCGTAGAAGGTGTAGACGGTGGTGCCGGGGGTCAGCGCGCTCGGTCCCGCGGCGCCGTTCCAGCTCGTCGCGATCCGACCGGTCAGCGTCAGGTACCGCCGCATCGTCGAGCGGTCCGGGCGGCGATGCCATTTGGTGTCGACCGTGCCCCACTCGGCGATCAGCACCCCGGGGGCATCGGCCCATTCGTCGACCGGATGGCTGAGCCGGTCGACATGCGCCCACCACAACGGCTGCCGTTCGCGTCGATGGTAGCCGAGCGCGGCGGCCATCATGGCCGCGGCATGCAACGGATTATTCTGTCCCGCAGCATATTCCGTAAGCGCGGCCTCCAGCGACGACGGTCGCGACGACGGCGGGGACACGTCGCCGGGGCCCGCGACGGCGCACCACGAGGTAGTCCGGTCCAGGGTCACCCCCTGCGGATCGATGCGCTGCTCGGCGGCACGGTCGAGTAACCAGTCGCGCAGCCGCAGCAGGGTGAGGCAATCACGTTCGGCGACAGGCGAATGCGCCGCGTCGGGTAGCAGCCGCCGCAGGCTGCGAAGTCGGTAGGACTGCTCGCCGACGATGACGGCACTGCGCACGATCGGATAGAGGTCGACGAGGACGCCGTCGCACAGGAGCTCGTCCACGATCTCCTCGCCGATGCCATATCGCCCGGTGCAGTGCTGCAGCGCCGTTCGGACGGCTGAAGTGTAGTGATAGATGTGCAAATCCGGATACATCCGCCGTCGCCGGATGAGGTAGTCGAGCACCTGCTCGAGCGCCCGGCGCCGCCCGGTCGCCTCGCTGTCCGGCTCGCCCGCCGCACCGAATGGACCGCGGAACGACAGATGCACGGTGCCCGGGCCACCCACCTCGAGGATGAGCGGTCGCCGCCCGCCACCAGTGACGGTGAGCGAGAGGTCACCAGGGGAGGGCGGCGGCAGCGCACCGAGTGCGATCGCGTCCACCAGGCTGTGCGTCGGCTGTCCCGAATCCTCGCTTCGCAGTTGGATTTCCGCCTGACGTCGCAGAGCGGTCAGGGTGCGCTGCGACACGCCGGGCACGGCGATCTCGGTGACGGCCAGCCGATCGATGCTGCTCACGCCGGCGTCGCGGAGGCGGATGCGGGTCGCCGCCGGCATTCCTGCCACGAGCAGCAGGTCGCGCGCGGCAGACAGGGCCGCGGTGCAGGTCGGGCAGCGGCCGCAAGCCGGATAGCGGGGATCGCCCCACTGCACCGGAAGCAGTTCGCCGAGTTTCTCGTCCAGAATGCGTTCCACCCGACGTCGGCGCGCGCGATACACCGGCAGCAGCTCGCTCAGCGCGTGGGCGCTGCTTACCTCGCCCAGGTGCAGCCGCAGCAGCGGCGCGGACAGCGCGCCCGCGCGGTCCAGGGCATCGGCACAAGCGGCGAGTTCGATTGCGGCGCCGACCCGATCCGGCATGGTGTGCGCGGTGCCGTGCACGGTGTAACGGACCCGATGGTCCGCGCGCAGCAAGAAGTCGCAGGAGAAGTCGAATCGCCCGTCGAAGAACGTCGGATCGTAAATCACCGGTGCGCCCGCGCGCAGCGCCGCGGCGGTCTGCGTGTGCGCGGCGGTCAGCGTCGCGATCCGTTCGGCCGGGTCGCCGACTGCGTCGGGTGGGCGGTTGACCTCCACCATCGCGTCGCCGAACCGGTCGCGGTCGGCGATGCGGCGGACCTGGTGCTCGTCGAATCCGCGCGACGATTCGGACAGGTGTTCCGCGGCACCGGGGCCGGCCTGGATGGTGCCCACTTCGGTGTCGAGGGCACGCAGCAGCGCGAATTCGCAGCGCGCCGCGCGCACCAAATCGACGGCGGTGCAGATGACACGATCACCGAACACGAACAAACGCGCCCCTCCTGTGTCTTCGCGGGACACCCGCTGCCGGCGTGCGCCTCATTACGCACCGACGGCAACACTGTAGCTAGCGCGTCTGACCTCGGCGAACCCTCCCCGGTTCAGGAGCGTGGCTTGCGCCGCTCCGGCCGTTTGACATGGTCGCGCTCCCGGCGCGGGCCCCGGCTGAACGAGCGGCTCTGCGGCGGGCCCTGGTCGAGTTGCAGCTGGATCAATACACCACTGATCCTGGTACGCCGCAACGCTTCCAGGGTTTCGGCGGGCAGCTGCGCGGGCAGCTCCACCAGGCTGTGATCGGGACGAATACTGATATGGCCGAAATCGCTGCGGCGCAGGCCGCCCTCGTTGGCGATGGCGCCGACGATCGCGCCGGGCACCACGCGATGCCGCTTGCCGACGCTGATCCGGTAGGTCGCCAGTTCCGCTCCGGTGGCGGGATGGTGCGAAGGGCCACCGTGGCGGTCGTCTTCGAATCGGCGCGCGGGCCGCTCACGCGGGGCTCGGTCGCGCTGCGGGCGCTCGACCGGTTCCGGTTCGGGTTCCATGAAGAAGTTGTCGCCGTCGTAGGAACCGATTGCCAGCGCTGCCGCGATGTCGACGAGCGGGATGTTGTGCTCGCGCTCGTAATCCTCGATCAGGGTACGGAACAGTGCGACATTCGCTGCGGCGAGATTCTCGGTGATGGTGTCGCCGAACTTGGCGACTCGCTGCGCGTTGACGTCTTCCACACTGGGCAGCTGCATTTCGGTCAGCGGATGGCGGGTCGCCCGCTCGATCGACTTGAGCAGGTGCCGCTCGCGCGGCGCGACGAACAACAGTGCCTCGCCACTGCGCCCGGCCCGCCCGGTGCGGCCGATGCGATGCACGTAGGACTCGGTGTCATGCGGGATGTCGTAGTTGACCACGTGCGAAATGCGGTCCACGTCCAGCCCGCGTGCGGCGACGTCGGTGGCGACCAGGATGTCCAGCGCACCGGACTTGAGCTGACCGATGGTGCGCTCGCGTTGGTTCTGCGCGATGTCGCCGTTGATCGCGGCGGCGGAAAAGCCCCTGGCGCGCAGCTTTTCGGCGAGTTCCTCGGTGGCCTGTTTGGTGCGCACGAAGATGATCATCGCCTCGAACGACTCGACCTCGAGGATCCTGGTGAGCGCGTCCAGCTTGCGCTGATGCGATACCTGCACCCAGCGCTGCGTGATGTTGGTGGCCGTCGAGGTCTTCGCCTTGACCGTGATCTCGACCGGATCGTGCAGATACTGCTTGGAGATCTTGCGGATCGCGGCGGGCATGGTCGCGGAGAACAGCGCCACCTGCTTGTCCGACGGCGTGTCCGCGAGGATGCGTTCGACGTCCTCCTGGAAGCCCATTTTCAGCATCTCGTCGGCCTCGTCGAGCACCAGGTACTGCAGCTGCGACAGGTCGAGCGTGCCCTTCTCCAGATGATCGATCACGCGACCCGGCGTGCCGACCACGACGTGCGCGCCACGGCGCAGCCCGGACAGCTGGACGCCGTAACTCTGGCCGCCGTAGATCGGCAGCACGTGCAGCCCCGGGATGTGCGCGGCGTAGCGGCCGAACGCCTCGGCGACCTGGATCGCCAGCTCGCGGGTCGGGGCGAGCACGAGCGCGCGGGGGTGTCGGCCGGAAGCCTCCAAGCCCATCAGGATCGGGATGGCGAAGGCGGCGGTCTTGCCGGTACCGGTCTGCGCCAGACCGACGACATCGGCGCCGGAGAGCAGTGGAGGGATCGTCGCAGCCTGGATGGGTGACGGCGACTCGTAGCCGACATCCGCGATGGCCGCGAGGATACGGTCATCGATACCGAGATCGGCGAAAGACGGGCCGTCGGTGTCCCTGTCGTTGTCGCCAGGAACGCTGTCGACCTGATTGGTGCTCATTGACCAGGAGTTTACTGCCTCCTGCTGGTCGTCCCGGCCACCGCCCCAATACGGTGAGACCTATGCAACTGGACACCTCGCCCGAGCATGAGAACCCGGCGCCGGATCAACTGGACGTGGCGGTCGTCCAGTTCGCCCCCTCGACCGATCCGTCGGCCAACCTCGACGCGCTGCGCGGGTACGTGCGCACGGCCCGCGATCGTGGGGCGCGGGTGGTCGTCGCGCCGGAGTACTCGATGTTTGCGGTGACGCGGCTCGATGAGCGGGTCGTCGCCATCGCCGAGCCGCTGACCGGCCCGTTCGTCACCGGCCTCGGGGCCATCGCGCGCGATTTCGGGGTGTTTCTGGTCGCTGGCACAGTGGAGGAGGTCGCTCCCGACGGCAACCGGATCCGCAACACCTTGGTCGTGCTCGGACCGGACGGCTCCCTCGTCGAACGCTATCGGAAGGTGCATCTCTACGACGCCTTCGGACACCTGGAGTCCGATGTGGTCGAACCCGGCGACATCGAGACGCCCGCCACATTCACCGTCGCGGGTGTGACATTCGGCATGCAGACCTGCTTCGATCTGCGCTTCCCCGAGGGCATCCGCCGCGTCGCCGCGGCGGGCGCGCAGGTTGTGCTGCTGCCCGCCCAGTGGATTCCCGGTCCGGCGAAGATCGACCAGTGGACCACGCTGGTGCGAGCGCGCGCCATCGAGAACACCGTGTACCTGGCGGCCGCCGATCAGTCCGCCCCGCGTGGCGCGGGCGCCTCGATGATCGTCGGCCCGACCGGCGTGGTACTCGCCGAACTCGGCGACGAACCCGGCGTACTCACCACCCGGATCGACCTCGCGCACCTGGCCGAGGTCCGTAGCGTCAACCCCAGTCTCGCGTTGCGTCGATTCGCGATCACCGAGCGCGCACCGGAGTAGCGTTCGAGTGGATGATGTACACCGATCGGGCATCAGCCGGTCGCGCGTTGGGTGCGCGTTTGGAACACCTGCGGGACTCGAATCCGTTGGTGCTCGGGCTGCCGCGCGGCGGTGTCCCGGTCGCCGCCGCGGTGCGTGCGGTGATCGGGGGTGATCTGGACATCCTGCTGGTCCGCAAGCTGGGGGTGCCGTGGCAGCCGGAGCTGGCGATGGGCGCCCTCGGTGAGGACGGCGTGCGGGTACTGAATCCGGATGTGCTGTCGCACACCGGGATATCGCCACAGCAGGTGGCGTCGATCGAAGATGACGAACGCGCCGAGTTGGAGCGGCGCAAGCAGGTGCTGCGTGGTGGCGCCCGAAGGATTCCACTGGAGGGACGCACGGTAGTGATCGTGGACGACGGGATGGCGACCGGCGCCACCGTTCTGGTCGCGTGCCGGGTCGCGCGCCTGCATCAGCCCACCCGGATCGTGGCCGCGGTCCCGGTGTCCTCCGCGGAGGCGGTGCAGCGCGTCGCCGATGACGCCGACGAGGTGGTCTGCCCGTGGGTGCCGAGGTCGCTCGGCGGTGTCGGCACCGCCTACCACGACTTCCATCAACTGAACGACGACGAGGTCACGGCCCTGCTGTGCTGACCGCGGCTCAGACCTCGGCGATACCGGTGCGGTGGCGCTGCGCGAGTTCGGCGTAGAAGCCGGGGTTCAGCTGGACCCACAGCTGCGCCGGGGTGCCCTCGATCGGCCGCTTCACCTCCGCGGGCGATCCGGCCGCCAGCACGCCGTCGGGTATCTCGGTGCCGGGCTGAACCAGCGAGTGCGCGGCGATCATGGTGCCCGCGCCGATCTTGGCCAGGTCGAGCACCGTGGTGCCGTTGCCGACAATGGCCTCCGCGCCGACCGCGGCGCCGTGGAACACCACACTGTGCGCGATGGTCGCGCCTGGGCCGATCTCCATCGGCACATCCGGCGGCACATGCAGGACCGCGTTGTCCTGAATGTTGGCGCGCTCGCGGATGGTGATCGGCGCCAGGTCGGCGCGCAGCACCGCGCCGTACCAGATCGAGGCTCCCGCCTCGACCCGCACGTCACCGATCAGGGTCGCGGTCGGCGCGATGAACGCCGTCGGATCGACCCGGGGTCGTTTGCCTTCGAATTCGTAGAGTGGCACTCGTACACCGTAAACGCTCGTCGTCGCGGCAGTCCGAGACGGACACCGCGTGCGGTCAGTGCTCGGCGTACGCCGAGCTGGTGCGCGCGGCCGCGGTAAGCATCGGGCGCAAGTGTGCGGCGAACCGCTCGGCTGTCACCGCGACGATGTCGACCTCGGCACCGGTGCGCACTACATATCGCCCATCACCGGCCACGTCGATCCAGCACAGCACAGCGAACGGGCGCGGCTCGCCCGCCCCGTGGCGAACGGAGACGACGATCTGACCGATGCCCTCGCGCGGCCGCTTCAGCAGGGTGCGGATTCTGGCCGCCGTCGAGGGCCCCGCGACCGGGACCGTCACCAGGTCGCGGCTGTCTTCGCCGACCTGAGCGCGGGGAGCGGTCAGACGGGGGAGAGTACCCGGGGTGTTCTCCGGCAGCATCGAAACTACCCGCGCGGAAAGGTTTTTCGGAGTACCGACGAACAGCCGCACCGCGTCGCCGCGGTCCGAGGTCTCGCCGGGACGCTGCGCCGCGACCACCGCGACGTTCCCGGAGGCGCCGCCGAGAATGCGTATCGGCCGTACCGTCGGGCCGAGTTTCGGATCGGGGGTGCGCTCGCTTCCCTGGAGCGGCGTGCGAGGTTCGCCGTCCCGGTGTTGATCCGGGCTGTGTGTAGCCGGGACCGGACCACGCTGCCCATACACCTCGACGCGCAGGTCCGGATGCGCGAGGATCCGTAGCGCCGCCTCCAGATCCGCGTCCAGCGCGCGATCACACCAGTGGGTGAGCGCGGGCAGTTGCGCCGCGCGTTCCTCGCGGTCGCGGGCGGACAGGCGTACGGCCAGCGGGTAGGGGATTCGATCTCCGTCGGTGCGTGACCAGGCCAGTGCGAACTGATCCGGGGTCAGCGTCCAGTTCACTCGTACTCGGTCCATTCGCCGACCACGGGCGGCGTCGTCGGATCGAGCGACCCGATGAGTTCGCCGCCGTCATCGGATGGCTCGAGGTAGGTCGGGAGGTCGTCGACGTCGAATTCGTCGTCCTCGTCGTGCGGCGCGGACCGTGCGATCATCGCGTTCGCGGCCACACTCTGCCCTGGTCTCGGAGTGTCGGCGGTGGTTAGCGCGCCACCCATCAAACCGCCTATCGCGCCGGCGCCGATGCTGTTGACCGCGTCATTGCCGGGGGTGTCCTTGCGCTGATCGTCGCGTTTGCGCTCCTCCGACGGAGTCGGGCTACTGGTGCCCGCGGCGGTCGGGACGACGGTAGGCGCGGCCGACGCAGCGGCCGTGGTCGTCGTCGGTGTGGGACCGCTGCCGTGCCGGGGTGCGGCGAGGGCAGTGACGGACGACGTCTCGGCGGTGGTCTGCGTGACGCGCCGCGGCGGGGGCGGGGCATCGCCGGTGTCGTCCGCGGCCGATGTGGCAGCGGCCGACGTCGACTCTGTCTCGAGTGTTCGGGCGGTGGGCGCCATGTTTGTGGCAAGGCTTGCCGACTGCTCTGTCGTTTCGATCGGAACTTGCTGTAGGCCGGACACTTTCGCGCCAGGGCCGGCGGTCGTGCTCAACGGTGACTCGGGCCGGATTCCCTCGACCGCGTCGGGGAACGCGGGGACGTCGTTGCCGGTCTGGATGAATACGCCCGCGTAGATGTCGTTCATCGCACGCACGACATCCTGACGCGCGTGCTCGCTCGCTTTCTGTCCGTCGATGTTGCTGGTCGCCTGATTCGGGTCCAGCAGCGTCGCGGCCAGGTCCGGCGCGACCGCGGACGGCTCGGCCACGGCGGCCCGCACGGCCTCCGCCGCGTCGCTCGCTTGGCCGAGGCGCTGCGCGACCACCGCCAGCACGTCGGCGAGGTCCTGGCCGCTCTGCTCGAACACGCCTACCACGGCGGCCGCACTCTCCGCCGCGCTGCCGCGCCATCCGTCGGCGATAGCGGCCCGAATCTCGATGTGCGCCTGCGAAACCGCGTCGGCGAGTTCGGCCGCGGAATCGGCCCAGCCCTGCCGGCCCATTGCGAGCACCGCGGGTTCCAGCGACTGGACCTTGGCGTGGATCTCCTCATGGGTGAGGCCATCGAAGATCTCGACATTCGGAACGTAGGCGGGATCTGTGCGTCGGTGCGTGGCTCGCTCGAACGCCCGCGGCATCTTACGCATGGGTCGCTCCGGTCCGGTCGATTCGGTCCACCGCCGCGGCGAGCGCGTGGTCGGCGTGCTGGTAGGCGGTCGCCGCCGCGCGGAACATATGGGCGAGTTCCCTTGCCGCCGTGGCGTATTCCAGCAGTTGGGCAATCGCACCATCGGCCTTGCGCTCGAAACCGGCGCGTAAGGCATCACCGGACGCGAATCCGCCGAAGCCGGGTAACGAGGTTGCCGTGCTCAGGGTGCGGATCTGCGCTTCGACTCGGTCGGCGAGCTGCTCGTAGTGGCGCGCGCACCGTTCAGGCGCGCCGTCTGCGACGAGAAGACCATCGATCCACAGTGTCCCGTCCTCGACTGCTCGGTTCAGCGCGGCGATGTCGACACCGGGTGCCGTGACCTCGGCGCGAGGTTCCCCGCCGAACCCGTTCTCGTTCGAAGGCATCTGCGCCGTCCCCCTTCCTCGTCCGAACAGCGTGCTCGAGTGTGTCGACCCCCGATGACACCCTGCGTCCAGTCGGTACTGTCCGCGCCGCGCGCACGTGCATCAGGTATGCGACAAGTCGCTGGGCGTCGGTGAACTTCCGCAATTCTAAGCAGAACCTTCCCGAACGGATCCCTAATCGCCAGTGGGATCCCTGATCACAGGCAGCGCAACGGTTTCAGCGGCGGCACCGGTTGCCGACCTGCCCTCGGTGCGGTCGAGCCTGAACCCACTGTCATGGTTGCGATCCGTGGCAGTTGCCCGGGTCGGTCATCCTTTCCGGCTGACCGCTGAGGGTGCCGGCGGTGCGCCGGCACTGATCGGGGCCCGCTACGCATCGAATCGAAATCGCACAGGCAAGCGTCGACATGTTTCCGCGCCGCGACTCGCCCGGTCATCCAGCGCGGCATCGAGGTTCGTGATCCCGCCCGCGTCGGCCGTCTTCGAGCCCGTGCCAGCGCGGCAGCCATGATCGGTTCTTCGCAGCGGGCGCCGAGCACCGCGTCGACCCGACCATGCCTCCTGCCCACCGGGACACACTCAGCCTGCGGCAGCGCGCACTCCCGTGACGACGCCGTGCATCCAGTTCGCGATGTCCGCGCCGACTCGGGCGTGCGCCGGCTCGTGCAGCAGGTCGTGTCCGGTGTCGGCATACTCCAGCAGATCTACTGACCGGTGGCGACCGGCCCAGGCCCTGATCGCGTCGACCGGTGCGCGCCGATCCTCGACGCCGTGTACCGCGAGCACGGGAAGTGCGCGTGGCAGCGGCGTTCCCGGTGCACCGGGTGCGCCACCGCCGAGGGCCCGCTTCGGCACGCCGGACAGCACCAACCCGGCCAGCGTGCGCGCGGGCAGGGCAGGCCGCAGTGGATAGTCCCGTTCCAGGGCGGGCGGATCGGTTGTCGCGCCCTGAATATCCGGCACCGCGGCGCCGAGAATACCCAGCGCGGTGACCGCGCCCAGCGAATGGCCCATCAGGATCAGCGGGCCCCGCGGCTGCGCCGCGCGGGCCAGATCGACCAGGCGCGACGCGTCGGCCACGAGCTCGACCAGGGTGCCCGGCTGATTCGGATCACCCTCGCTCAACCCGTGCCCGGAGGTGTCCAGCGCCCACATCTCGATGTCGACCGGCTTGATTACGCGGGCGAAGCGGTGATAGTGGCCGCTGTGCTGGCCCATTCCGGGCAGTAGCACCACGGTGAGCAAAGGTTGTTCGATCGGCCACCGCCGATAGTGCATCCGGCCCCGCGCGCCGTCGAAAAATGGCATTCACCGATCTTGCCAAAGATCCTGCCACGCAGGTGTGCCACACATGTCCGGCACAGCGCGCTACACTGCGCCGCAACTCCGCCATCACCCCAGCCGAGGTGCCCAGATGCGAACCTCTCGTTGTCGAGCCGCAGTGGTCCGCTCAGCCGCCGTATTCGCGCTGGCCGGTGTGTTCGCGCCCAGCAGCGCCGCGGATCCGGCCGCGCCGGCGATGGCCTCCTGTGCTCCCGCCTCCGTCACGACCGCCCTGCCCGCCGGGCTGCCACTGCGCGACTGGTCGGAGAACCTGGGGTACGACGCGCAGGGCAACCTGTGGGTCTCTCGGCTCTACCGCAACGAAGTCCAGCGCTATGACGCCTCCGGCACACTGACCGCGACCGTCCCGATCGAATTCCCCGGTGCGGTCCGGTTCGGCCCGGACGGACTGCTGTACGTCGTCTACGGCAACGCGCCGAGCAGCGCCGTACGCTCTGGTGGCGTAGTCCGCTTCGATCCCACGTCCATCGTCCCCGAGCCCGCAGTATTCGTGTCGGGCTTCGTTATGCCGAATGGCGCGGCGTTCGATTCGAGCGGCAACCTGTATGTCGCGACCCTGTCCGGTGTAGTGCTGGTTCGCGCCGACGCCACTGTCGACACCGGGTGGGACAGGTCGGGGGCCGGTGTCGCGGCGAACGGTATCGCTGTGCACGGTGATGACCTCTACGTAACGTCCAATGGTGGCCCGCTGGGCAGGGTGGTGCGCATCCCGCTTGCCGCGCCCACCGACCGGGTGACCGTCGCGGATCTGGCGTCGCCACTGGCGGGTGTCCCGGATTTCGTCGACGACCTGCTGGCCGACTCCGCCGGCGTGCTTTACGTGACGACTCTCGCAGGTCAGCTGATCCGCGTCGATCCCGCCACCGGTTCCACGTGCGTTGTGCTCAGCGGCCAGCCGATGACCTCGGTCGTCGCAGTCCCCGATCATCCGGATGAAGTGCTCGCGGGCACCGAAGGCGGCGATGTCGTGCGCATCCGTCTGTCCAGCTGATTGCGACCGGCGCGAAGCCCGAATTCCCTACTTTCCGGTGTCGGTCGGGCCGTGGGAGTCGCGGCCGGTTGCCGATTCCCGCAAGCGCAAACGGTAGCGGCAATCGATCGTGGCGAGGGAAGTTCCACACGCGGGCAGCCGAGTGTTCTTCGCTGCCGAGTCCGGATCGGGGTTGGTAGCTGTGCTGTTTTGTCGGAGAGTGACTCCGCTGGACGCCGTGGGCGCAACGCTCGGTGCGATCGCCCGTGAACTTATGCGGCGGGCACGGTTTCGGGCGCCGGCGGCGCGACCGGCTCGGAGGGGCTGGCGGGTGCGCCGGTTGTCCCCCCGGGACCCGGCTCGAGCAGGCGGGTTTCCGGCGCCCGCGGCGCGGCGGGGGTGTAGGTCGGTTTGTCCGACACCGTGAACAAGCCGACTGTCGGCGTCATCACGCAGTGCGCGAACGGGTAGTCGATGATGCCCCACATCGAGGCGATGACCGTGCCCGGACCGCTCTTGACCGTCTTGGACAGCGAAGGCAGGTGGTACTCGGTGACATCGTCGAGCGGAGCGATGCCGCTTGCGCCGGTGTTCACGTTCAACCATGCGACGACGAGCCCGGAGGCGAGCGGCGCGCCAGGGTGCGAGGGGGTGGCGCTGAACCGCAGCATGCCCGGCGCGACGTTCAGGTCCTGGGCGCCACCCGGCCCGTCGGTGGTCGCCGCGGCGATGATCGTCGTGATCGGCCCGTTGCTACCGCAACCGAAAGTGGGGGCCGCGTAGGCGAATGGGGTGAACGCGCTGGAGATATCGCGTAGGTGCGCGACGTCGACCAGGGAGGTGTATTGCGAGATCGCCGCGACGCCCGCCGCGGCGGTCGGATCGGTTCCGGCGGTTTCGGCAAGATCGTGCAGACCCGCGTCCAGTGGTGTCCGAGGCTGTTCGGCGGCCGCCGTGCCGGACAGGGTCAGGACCGCGCCGATGCCGAGAGCTGTCGCGGCCGTGACGGCGCGCGCGATGGTTCTGCCGTTCAAGTCGTACTCCTCGATACCAAACCTTACGTTGTCCCCGACCCCACGACCAGCAACGTACCAGGTCGGCGGGTCGGTTGCCCAGAGATAGCGGCAGTAGCGGACTGGAGGACGGTGCGCGACTCCCCGGCATATCGGCGAGGGATCCTGACTGTGATCCGCTCAACCGCGGAGAACTACCGCGGGGTAGGTTCGACTAGGACGTACGAGACACGCTGGGAGATGCGTATGAAACTATCCTTGTCCCCCGATGACGCCGCTTTCCGCGACGAACTGCGTAATTTCTTTCGGACCGAGATTCCGGCCGACATTCGTGACCGCGCCCGCGATGGTCGCGAACTATCCCGCGCCGACATCGTCACCACGCACAAGATCCTCAACGACCACGGGCTCGCGGTGCCGAACTGGCCCGTCGAGTGGGGCGGCAAGGACTGGACACCGATGCGCCGGCACCTCTGGCAGGACGAGATGCAGCTCGCCTCGGTCCCCGAGCCGCTGACGTTCAACGCGCAGATGGTCGGTCCGGTGATCGCCCAGTTCGGCTCCCAGGAGCTGAAGGAGCGCTTCCTGCCACCCACCGCCGCATTGGACATCTGGTGGTGCCAGGGTTTCTCCGAACCGGACGCGGGGTCCGATCTGGCCTCGCTGCGTACCACCGCGGTACGCGACGGCGACTCCTACATCGTCAACGGACAGAAGATCTGGACCACGCTGGCCCAGTACGCGGACTGGATCTTCTGCCTGGTGCGTACCGACCCGAGCGCGACGAAGAAACAGGCGGGCATCTCGTTCCTGCTGTTCGACGTGAAATCGCCCGGCGTCACCATCCGTCCGATCAAGCTGATCGATGGCGGTTACGAAGTGAACGAGGTCTTCTTCGACAACGTCCGAGTGCCTGCCGATCAGCTGGTCGGCGAGGAGAACATGGGCTGGACCTACGCCAAGTTCCTGCTCGGCAACGAGCGCACCGGTATCACCGGCGTCGGTCGCACCAAAGTCAAGATCGGCGTCGCGAAACAGCATGCGGCGCAGATCAGGTCCGGCAGCGGCACGCTACTGGAGGACCCGCTGTTCGCGGCGCGGGTCGCCGAGCTGGAGAACGAGTTGCTCGCGCTGGAACTCACCCAGCTGCGCGTGGTGTCCAACTCGTCGGACGGACGGCCCAATCCGGCCTCTTCGGTGCTCAAACTGCGCGGATCGGAACTCCAGCAGGCGGCGACCGAGCTGCTGCTCGATATCGCGGGACCGGATGCCATTCCGGTGGCGGCGGACGACATCGCCTCGCCGGGCTGGGCGCAGCGGAGCGGCCCGAGCTACCTGAACTATCGCAAGACAACCATCTACGGAGGCTCCAGCGAGGTGCAGCGCACCATCATCGCCTCCACGATCCTCGGATTGTGAGGCGACACCATGGATTTCGATCTCACCGATGAACAGGTCATGCTGCGTGACACGGTGCGCGACCTGCTCGCGCGCAACTACGACGCCGAATCCCGGCTGAAGACCACCGATACCGAACTGGGCTGGAGCCGCGACGTGTGGCGTCAGCTCGCCGAACTGGGCGTGCTCGGGTTGAGCTTCACCGAGGAGGACGGCGGCCTCGGCGCGGGTCCGGTGGAGACCATGGTCGTGCTGGAGGAAGTCGGCCGCAGGTTGGCGCCGGAGCCGATCGTGGACGCCGTCTTGGTTCCGGGCGGGCTCGTCGCCGCGGCGGGGAGTGCCGACCAGCGCAAGCGCATCCTGCCGAAGGTGGCCGCAGGCGCGTCGTTGCTCGCGTTCGCGCACGCCGAACCCGGCGTGCGGTGGCCGTCCGCCGAACTCGCGACCACCGCCGTGGCGCCCGGGGATACGTACACGCTGACCGGCGTCAAGAATCCCGTCCCGCACGGTGACAGCGCCGACCAGCTCGTGGTCGGCGCCGTGCTGCCCGGCGGCGAGGTGGGACTGTTCCTGGTCGTTGCGGACGCGCCGGGAGTGGTCCGCAAGCCCTATCGCACGGTGGACGGTCGGCGCGGTGCGCAGCTGGAGTTCGACAGCGCGCCCGCCGAACGCCTCGGCGGTGGCGAGGTGGACGCCGCCCGAGCGATCGCCTCGGTGCTCGGGCGCGCGCAGGCGAGCCTGTGCGCGGAATCGGTCGGCGCGATGGCGGAGACGCTACGGCTGACCACCGAGTACTTGCGGCAGCGCAAGCAGTTCGGTGTCACGCTGTCGAAGTTCCAGACGCTCACCCAGCGGGCGGCCGACATGTACGTCTCGCTGGAGCTGGCGCGCAGTATGAGCCTCTACGCCACGGCGTCACTGGTGGACGGTGGCGACGACCCGGTGATCGCGTCCCGCGCGCGGTTGCAGGTCGGCCGGGCGGCGCGGCACATCGGGCAGGAAGCGATCCAGATGCACGGCGGCATCGGCGTTACCTCCGAGTACCCGGTCGCACACTACGTGGCACGGCTGACCGCGATCGAGCGCACGCTCGGCGGAGGGCTCGAACATCTGCGGGTGCTCAGCGACAGAATCGGCGATTACGAATTGCCCGAACTGTAAGGGCCGGTGTGGTGGTGCGCGTTTTGCGCGCACCACCGTGGACTGCTGGTTCGTCTCGCGCGGTGGCGGCTCAGCGCTGCATCGTGGTCGGCTCGTCGGGCGTCGGGTCGCGCGGTTCGATCGCGGCCGGTGGCCGCAGGTTCTCGGCGGAAGCAGCCCCGGCGGCCTCCGGCGGCTCGGTGGCGGTCGTGCTGCTGCTGAATCCGGCGAACGGGGTTGCGCGGCGCTGCTCGTACGGGGCGACCTTCCAGGTCGGCGAGGGTGGGATGACGACCCTGGGCGCGGTCTGGCCGGTGCTGCCCTCGCGAGCCACCGGCTCGATGTACTGACCGGCCTTCAGCGGCGGGGGTGGGACGTAGGTGTCGTGTCTGCCGACGCCGCACGCGCCGATGAGTACGAGTCCGATGGAAACTGCTCCTGCGGCGACCGCCGGACCTGCGATCCTGGCCCTGCTTCTCTCCATCGGTGACACTCCTCGTGTGTATCGAGTGGCCTCACCTTAATCGAGGCCGGTCGGCCAGGCCAGGTGAGTCGGGCGGGAACGCGCCAGGTGGCGCTGTCAAACAGTTGTAGTTCAGATATCGAATTGGTCTCTTCGGCGTGTCGCGGGCACGTGTCGCTGTCGTCTGGCGTCCCGGAGTCGTAGCGTGTGTGAGCAAAGTTACGCGTGAGACGCCCGTATCAGAATGAGAGACACGTTGTGTGAGAGCGTGGAAGTGGTTCTCTGACCGGCGTCATCGAGGAGTAGATGATGGGAGCTTACTCGACAACGTCGCGGCGGGGTTCATCCCGCGCCGCGGAAGATGCGGTGTCGGAAACTACGCCGCATCTGGTGTCGAATCAGCAGGCACGCAAGCTGTCCAGGACGGTGTCGCGGACCCTGGCCTGGTTGATCTTCGTCGGCGGACTCGTCGGGGCGGTCCTCGGCATCGCCGGCCTGCACGTCGAAATCACGGTTGCCGGGCTCATTCTCGCGTGCACCGCGGGCCTGGTCCTGCTCAAGCTCCGCGCGGGTGGCGCCGAGTCGGACTGAAAAGACCGGTCGGTCTCCACTGTGCCGATCGTCCCGTGCGACGAAAAATCCCGGTGTACAACGCTTTAGACGCTTACCGTGATGGACATGAGGATCCAGATCACCACGGACGCCGAGGAGTTCCGTTCGCGGGTCGAGCCGTTTCTGCTCCGTGATCCGCTGCGGCACACGGTGCTCACGACGAGCATCGCCAACCACGCGACGGGCATCGATTCCGTCGGCGGGGCTTCGAAGTTCCTCTCCGTGCACGCCGAGGACGCCGCTGTAGTCGGTGCCGCCATGCGGCTGGCAGGTCACGACCTATACCTCGGGGAATTGCCTCGGGACAGCGTGCCCGCAGTGGCCGCCGCGCTGGCCGAGGTGGCCCCGGACAGCGCGGGCGTGGAGGGAGTCGTCGAGGTGGCCACCTCTTTCGCTCAACGATGGTGCGAACTGCTCGGCACGGGTTTTCATCAGTCCTATACGGTTCGGCTGCACCGTCTCGGCGAACTGCGCGTTCCGTACGTCGCGGGAACCGCGCGCCCGGCTGCCGAATCCGATGTCGCGCTGTGCCGTGCCTGGACCGAGGCGATGCGCGCGGAGTTGGGCATGCCGCCGCCCGGGTTGGACGAAGCCGCGATCCGGCGTCGGGTCGCCGCCGGGCGTTGGTGGCTGTGGGAATGTGACGGCGAGCCGGTAAGCCTTGCCGCCCATCAGGTTCCCGTGCACAGCTGGTCGCGGATCGGGCCGGTCTACACGCCGCCGGACGCACGCGGCCACGGCTACGCCAGCGCCGTGACCGCGTCTGTGGCGAAACTGCTTCGGGCCGACGGCTTGGACGTCTGCCTGTTCGCGGACACGTCCAACGGCACGGCGAATCGGATCTACCGAACCATCGGCTTCCATCCGACCCACGAATTCGTGCATTACACCTTCGATTAGGCGGACGTGTCCGACCGATCGGTGCGCAGGTCCGCGAAATCCGCTCGGGCGCCGCGCCGCCCCGGCGTCGGATTGTTCAGGTAGTTGCGGTACCGATGAGCGGACTTGCGCTCAGCGCGGCACCGGGCCCGCGCCTCATGCGTCAGTTCAACGGCGCCGAGCGCCACCAGCGCAACAGCTCGTTGATCGTCGTGGAACTGAAGCCGTCGGTGTACATCAGGAACTGGGTTCGGTCCGGATCACCGGTGAACGCGGTGACCATCTTGGCGCCATCATCGACGTATTTGTAGTTGGTGTAGGACTTTCCGCCGTTGGTGTCGTTCGACTCGGCAGCCTGTGCGGGCAGCCGTTTCAGCACGTTCTGCACGTCGGCGGGCGTCTTGTAGGCGTAGATGCGGTAGTACGGATCCTTGTTGTTGCCGCCCTTGTAGCAGCGCCACTGGGCCGCCCAGGTCCCGAAGTCCGGCTCGCCCTTGGACGGAGAGGGCGGCGAACTCGCCGAGGCCAGCCAGCACTCGGCGCCGTTGTACCCGATATCCTCGGTCTTGGACGCGGGCACCATCCCGGGGAAGGCCGCACTGATCGACTCCGCGGTCGGATCGACGAGGTTCGGTTTCACCGCGGACGTGGTGGTAGTGCCGCCGTTGTTCGAGTGCGAGTCGGCGACCGCGCCGATGATGCCGAGTACCACCAGGATCAGCAGGACGACGCCGACCGCGAGGCCGATGATCAGGCCGTTGTTCGTCTTTCGTGGCGGTCCGGTCGGTGGGTACCGATGCGCGCCGAACGGCGGTGCGGGCGGTGCGTTGAAGGAGGAGAACCCGGACTGCGGGGGATAGGCGTTGCCGACGTTCGGTGGTGGCGTCGAGCCGGAACGCGGTGGCTGATTCACCGGCGACGCGCCGGCCATCGGCCGCGGTCCCGTTGTCGGGCGCGGACTGCCGGTGACCGACTGCGGTGGTCCGGAGCCCGGCCGAGGGCCGCCTACCATCGGCATCGAGTGCCTGCTCGGAGCGGTCAGCGCGTGCATGGCGGCCGCGGCGAGGTCCGCGCAGCTGGCGAACCTGTCGTCGGGACGCTTGGCCATCGCCCTGGCCAGCACGCCGTCCAGCGAGTAGGGAAGGCCGGGGCGGACGCTGCTCAGCGCGGGCGGGGAACCCTGCAGATGCCCCTGGATCACCGCGGCGGGGTTCGTCGCCGAGAACGGGCCGGTTCCGGTGAGCAGCCAGAACAGTGAGCAGGCCAGCGAGTACTGGTCGGACCGGTGGTCGAGCGACGCGCCGGTCAGCTGCTCGGGCGAGGCGTAGGCGAGGGTCGCGGTGAAGGTGCCGGTCTGGGTGAGATGACCGGTGTCGTCGCGCAGTCGCGCGATACCGAAGTCGGTGAGATACACCCGCTCACCGCGGCCGGGACTGGAGCGGGCCAGCAGGATGTTGCCGGGTTTCACGTCACGGTGCAGCACACCGCTGCCGTGCGCGTGGTCCAGCGCGTCCGCGGTCTCCTTGATGATCTGCACCGCGCGTTCGGGCGGCAGCGCTGTCGGTTCCACCGAGGCGGCGTCGATGCCATCGACGTACTGCATCGAAATCCACAGCTGTTCGTCCTCGAGCCCACGGTCATACACCGTGACGATGTTCGGATGATCGAGCTGGGCGACCAGATCCGCCTCCCGTTCGAACCGCGCCCGCAGCTCCTTGTCGAAAAACAACTCCGGGTTCAGCAGTTTCAGCGCGGTCAGGCGCGGCAGCCGCGGATGCTTCGCCAGGTATACCGATCCCATGCCCCCACGGCCCAGTTGCCGCTCGATGACATAGCCGGCGAAAACATCACCGCTGGCCAGCATGACTGCTCCACTTCCCGCCGCGCGCCGGGACCCGCCGGCGAACAGGCGTACAGCATAAGAACGCGTGGTCGCAGCCACGCTCCAGCACGGAAAACATCGAAACCATAGCAGCAGGTCCAGGGTGACGGGTCGTGCGTCGAGTCGCGTTCGTCGCGGGTGATCGGCGACAACCGGGAACTGTCGGTGGGGGGCGCGGATCGGGTGGTTGCCGGTGCGCGGCCGAGCCCGGCCGCCTCCGCAGATCGGGCAGCTCGATCGTGCCGGGGTGCACCGTGCGGCGCGGCGGTGGGAAACCCGGCCGCGGTCGCGTCGCCGGTTCTCGCGGCATCGCGTCGTGCGGCATCGCTGGGTGCCGTGGCACGGTCGGCGGCGCCGCAGGCCGCGTCGGTGATGGGGTGGGGCGCCGGTCGGCGTCGATGTCGAGACGCCCATGGGGATAGCCGGCGGCGAGGGCGCGCCGGGCCGCGGCGGCGAACTCCGCGCAGCTGGCGAACCGATCGGCCGGGCGCTTGGCCATGGCGCGCGCCAACACCGGATCCAGCGCGGCGGGTAGGCCGGGGCGCACTCTGCTCAGCAGCGGAATCGGCGCGTAGATGTGGCTGTTCACCACATCCATTGGGGTGGCGGCGGGATAAGGGGCCGTGCCGGTCAGCATCCAGAACAGCGTGCAGGCCAGCGAATACTGGTCGGCTCGGTCGTCCAGTGGCTGGCCGGTCAACTGTTCCGGCGCGCCGAAGGCCAGCGTCGCGGTAATCGAGCCGGACGAGTCGATCGTGGGGTCGGCGCCGCGCACACCCGCGATGCCGAAATCGGTCAGCAGTACCCGCTCCTGCTGTCCGATCGGCGCCTTGGCCAGCAGGATGTTCGCCGGTTTCACATCGCGGTGCAGAACCTGGTTGGCATGGGCGAAATCGAGCGCGGCGGCGGTGTCGGTGGCGATCTGCACCGCGCGGCCGGGCGCGAGTACGTTGACGTCCGCGCGGGAGGCGTCCGCGCCGGGCACGTATTGCATGGAGATCCACAGTTGGCGGTCCTCGGCGCCGCGGTCGTACACCGTGACGATGTTCGGGTGGTCCAGCCGTGCGACCAGGTCGGCCTCGCGCTCGAAGCGGCGGCGACTGTCCACGTCGGAGTACAGCTCACGGTTGAGCAGTTTCAGCGCTGTCAGGCGCGGCAGCCGGGGATGCTGCGCCAGGTAGACGGTACCCATGCCACCGAGACCGAGCACCCGCTTGACCACATAACCGGCGAAGACGTCGCCGTTCTGCAACACCGTTGCACTCCCTTGTCGTATCGAGCATGCGGATATCAACGATGTATCTCGCTGAGCCGTCCGGATGCAACAGTGGGGGCGCATCCTCAGGTCGCCGTCGGCCGCGCTTTCTGCGGTTCGGCCCGCGCGGGCTGCGGGCGGACTTCGTCAGACCGTGCCCTTAGGCTGACCCTATGCGCATTGGAGCACATGTCCGGCTCGACAGCGACCCGATCGGCTTCGGTGAGAAACTGGGCGCCGACGTCATCCAGATGTTCGTCGTCGATCCCCAGAGTTGGGACAAGCCCACCCCACACCCGCGGACCGAGGAGATCCTCGCGAGTCCGATCGACGTCGTGGTGCACTCCTCCTACCAGATCAACGTGGCAAGCCTGAACAATCGGCTGCGAATGCCCTCGCGCAACGCGGTGGCGCAGCAGGCGAAGGCGGCCGCCGAACTCGGCGCGTTCGGACTGGTGGTCCACGGCGGCCATGTGCGTTCGGACGCCGAGGTGGAGACCGGAATCGACAACTGGCGCAAGTTGTTCGAGCGCCAGCAGGACAAGGGCGGCTTCTCGGTGCCGATTCTGATCGAGAACACCGCGGGCGGCAACCACGCCATGGCCAGGCACTTCGACATGATCGCGCGGCTGTGGGACGCGGTCGGTGGATACGGCGCGGGTTTCTGCCTGGACACCTGCCACGCCTGGGCCGGTGGCGAGGAGTTGCTCGGCGTCGTCGATCGGATCAAGGCGATCACCGGCCGCATCGACCTGGTGCACCTGAATTCCTCCCGGGACGAGTTCAACTCCGGCGCCGACCGGCACGCCAATTTCGCCGACGGAACGATCGACCCGCAGCTGCTCGCCGAGGTGTGTTCGACGGCCGACGCCCCGGTGATCCTGGAGACCCCCGCCGACGGCGTCGCAGACGATCTGGCCTACCTGCGCGAACACTTGACCTGATCGCCCCCGGTGCGATCAGGATGCGACCTGGCCTGACGTCGCGTCGCGGCGGGTCGGTGGACGCGCCCGAATCGGGGTTGTGGATTTCCGGTCTGGTCACGAGTCCGACCGGGCCGGGCCCGGTACGCCTCGCCGTGGTTGTGCGCCGAGGTTCACGCCCGAGTCCATTGCGGGATGGTCCACACTGGTGACCATGAGTATTCGGCCGCTGGACGGGGTGCGCGTCCTGGAACTCGGCAACTACATCGCCGCGCCGACCGCCGGGCGCATCCTCGGCGACTTCGGTGCGGACGTGATCAAAGTGGAACGACCGAAAGCCGGTGACGAGCTGCGCAACTGGCGGCTCTACGGTGGCGACACCTCGATGCTCTACCGGACCATCAACCGCAACAAGAAGTCCATCACGCTGGATCTGCGCACCGAGGCGGGGCGCGGCATCGTGCTCGATCTGATCCGGCGGTGTGATGTGCTGCTGGAGAACTTCCGGCCGGGCATGCTGGAGAAGTGGGGTCTGGGGCCTGAGGTATTGAACGAGGCGAATCCGGAGTTGGTGATCACCAGGATCTCCGCCTACGGACAGACCGGTCCGCTGTCCACACGCCCCGGGTTCGCCGCGGTGGCCGAGGCGGTCGGCGGCCTGCGGGAGCTGGTCGGTGACCCGGATCGTCCGCCGGTGCGCACCGGCGTCTCGATCGGCGATTCCATCGCCGGCATCTACGCCGCGTTCGGCACCGTGATGGCGTTGTTCCAGCGTGAGCGCCGCGGTACCGGGGACGCGCCGACACCGTTGCGGGAGCGCGTGATCGATGTGGCGCTCAACGAGGCGATTCTGTCCGTGATGGAGTCACTGGTGCCGGACTATCTCGCCTACGGCATTCAACGTGAACGCGTCGGTGGCCGGATGGAGGGCATCGCGCCGAGCAATGCCTACCCGTGCGGTGATGGAACCAGCATCATCATCGGCGGCAACGGCGACGCCATCTTCCAGCGCTACATGGCCGTCATCGACCGTCCCGACCTGGCTGCCGACCCGGGCCTGCAGGACAACGCCGGCCGTTGGCGCGAGCGCGAGCGGCTGGACGCGGCCATCGGCGAGTGGACGATCCGGCACACCCGCGCCGAGGCGCTCACCCTGTTGGAGGCCGCCGACATTCCCTGCGGGCCGATCTACACCGCCGCCGACATCGTGGCCGACGAGCAGTATCGGGCGCGCAACATGATCCAGCCGTTCGCCGTCGATGTCGGCGAGCCGGAGCCGAAGACGGTCGGCTTCCCCGGCATCGTCCCGGTGATCGGTGCGCAGTCGCTGCCCATTCGAACGGTCGGGCCCGACTTGGGGGAACACACCCGAGAGGTACTGTCCGAACTACTCGGCATGAGCGAGGCCGAGATCGACGCGTTGGGGGTGTGATGAGCACACAGTCACACGATCGCAGGCGACCCGAGGGCCGTGGGGGACGGGAATTGCGATCGCCGGGCAGCAGCCGGCCGGTGGTGCAACCGAACCCGACCGGGGCGGGGGAGAAGCCGTGGGGCGGCGTGATGTGCGGCCGCCGCCAAGTGCGGGAACAGCGATGACCGTGCCTGTCCTGCGCGACGTGACGCTGCGCGACGGGCTGCAGTTGACCGGCAAACTACTGCCGGTCGGGCGCAAGGTGGAGGTCGTTCGCCGCTTGCTCGCACTCGGCGTGCCCGCGGTGGAGATCGGCTCCATGGCGCGGCCGGACCTGGTGGCGCCGATGGCGAATACGATGGAACTCGTTGCCGCGTTGACTCCCGAAGAGCTGCGACATTGCTGGGTGTGGGTGGCCACCCCGCGGCACGTGGAGAAGGCAGCCGCCGCGGGGGTACGCAACTTCCAGTACTGCTTGTCGGTGTCGGACTCGCACAACCGGGCCAACCTCGGGCGCGGCACCGAAGACAGCGTCGCCGCGATGCCGGAGGCGATCCGGCTGACCGAATCGGTGGGCGGGTCGATTCAGCTGTGTCTGGCAACGGCTTTCACCTGTCCGTTCGACGGTCCTATCGATCCGGAGCGGGTGCTGGCCATCGCGCGCGACCCGCGCACCGAGGGTGCGGACGACATCGTGCTCGCCGACACGCTCGGCCAGGCGTATCCCGGTCAGGTCGCCGCGCTCGTCACCGCCGCGCGGGAACGAACACCGCGGCGGCGCATCGTCTTCCACGGTCACGACACCTGGGGGATGGGCGTGGCCAATACCCTCGCCGCGGTCGCGGCCGGCGCGGACATGGTCGACGGGGCGCTCGGTGGCCTCGGCGGTTGCCCCTTCGCGCCGGGTGCGAGCGGGAATGCCGCCTCCGAAGACATTCTGTTCGCGACCAGGCCGCAGTGGTTCACCCCGGCGACACTGGCCGCGCTGGTGGCCCTGTCGGAGGAGTTGCTCACCGAACTCGGCGAATCCAATCGTTCCCGTGCCGCCGAGGGCGCACTGTCCAAGGCATCCGCCTTCGAGTGGGTTGTCGGCTGAATTCGGCCTGAGCGACCCCGCGCGCTCGCCGGGTGCAGTCGCTGCCCGGATCGACCGATTGCGGACCCGGCCGGCGATGATCCTGGGCAGGGCAGCCGGTCGGGCAGGTCTTTCGAGACGAACTCTGCGCGCATGTGCTGGCTGGGGAACCTGGTCAGGTCAGGCGGGCGCCCCACCCGCGGTCCGGCGGTGTCTACCGAGAGTCGGGGACTTCCCTGATGGGCGCGCAAGCGCGAACCTGTAACACTGGACACCATGACTTCGCAAGCCATCGGCGCCGAAACCGCCGAGACGACGGCTCCGACCGGTGTCGCCGCCAATGCTATCGCGCTGACCAAGGTCTACGGATCGGGAGATACCCAGGTCAGGGCGCTGGATGGGGTATCGGCCGAATTCGCGAAGGGGGAGTTCACCGCGATCATGGGCCCGTCCGGGTCGGGTAAGTCGACCCTGATGCACTGCTTGGCCGGGCTCGACAGCGCGACTTCCGGGTCGGTCCGGATCGGGGACACCGACCTCACCACGCTGTCCGACAAACAGATGACACGCCTGCGCCGGGACCGCATCGGGTTCGTCTTCCAGGCGTTCAACCTGGTGCCGACGCTCACGGCACTGGAGAACATCACGCTGCCGCTGGATATCGCCGGGCGCAAACCGGATCAGGAATGGCTGGATACCGTACTGAAGCGACTCGGGCTGACCGATCGGCTCACCCACCGTCCCAGCGAGCTGTCCGGTGGACAGCAGCAGCGCGTGGCGTGCGCGCGGGCGCTCGCGGGCAAGCCGGAGATCATTTTCGGTGACGAGCCGACCGGCAACCTGGACTCTCGCGCCTCGGAGGAGGTGCTCTCGATCCTGCGTGCCGCGGTGGACGAATTCGGGCAGACGGTCGTCATCGTCACACACGAGCCGCATGCGGCCGGGTTCGCCGACCGGGTGATCTTCCTAGCCGATGGCTGCATCGTGGATGAGTTGCGCGATCCGACCGCGGACACCGTACTCGACCGGATGAAGTCGTTGGAGCAGGCGTGACCGGGCCGTCGCGGGAGAACCGGGAGTGGGCGTGATGGCCGGAAGTCCGATGCGGAAGGTGGCGCTGCGCAATCTCGCCGCACACAAGGTCCGCCTTGCCCTGACCCTGTTGTCGGTGGTGCTCGGGACTGCCTTCATCGCGGGATCGTTCGTGTTCACCGATACGCTGCAGCGCACCTTCAATGGGATCTTCGCCAATGAGGCCGCCGGCGTCGATGTCAGGGTGAGTCCGAAAGAGCGCCAGGCGCAAGGTATTCCGAACAATGTGGTGGACGAGCTGGGGAAGTATCCCGGCGTCCGCACGGCGGCGCCCAGTGTGAACGGCCCGTTGGTGCTGCTCGATCCCACAGGGAAGAAAGCGGTACAGACCGGCGGAGCGCCCACCTTCGGCCAGTCGTACTTGCCGCCGGGCAAGGCCGTCGCGAAGCCGGACAAGTTCGTGCAGGGCGTGCCGCCTGCTCGACCCGGTGAGATCGGGCTCAACACCGGTGGAGCCGAGCAGGCCGGGCTGCGCGTCGGTGACCGGACCAAGCTCTTGGTTCCCTCGCAGCCCGATCCGATCGACGTGACTCTCACCGGTATCTACGAAGTCCCGTCGGACACCGGCGGCCTCATCGGTGTGCTGTTCGACGACACGCAGGCGCGCAAGCTGTTCACCGATGGGGCGCACGTCGCCTATGTGGACCTCGCCGCGGACGGCGTTCCCGCCGACGAGCTACGCGACGAACTGGCCGCGGCGTTGCCGAACTACAAGGTGCAGAACGGCGATCAGGTCCGCGCCGACCTGAAGAAGGAGATCTCCAACGCGCTCAATTTCATCAATTACTTCCTGCTCGCGTTCGGCGCGATCGCGTTGATCGTCGGCACCTTCATCATCTACAACACCTTCTCGATGATCGTCGCGCAGCGCCTGCGTGAACTCGCCTTGCTGCGCGCGGTCGGGGCGAGTCGCAGGCAGGTCGGCCGGTCGGTGGTGGCCGAGGCGTTCGTCATCGGGTTGATCGGCAGTGTGATCGGTCTGGCGGGCGGCGTCGGATTGGCGTTCGGGTTGTCGGCGGTGCTCAATGCCTTCGACCTCGGGCTGCCCACCGGATCGATGACGGTGCTGCCACGCACCATTCTGGTCGGTTTACTGGTCGGTCTCGCGGTGACGATGGTCAGCGCCTACGCGCCCGCGCGCCGGGCGTCGAGGATTCCACCTGTCCAGGCCATGCGTGAGGAGTTCGCCTCCGCCGGTGAGTCGCTGCGGCGTCGCACGGTGATCGGCGCGGTCCTGGCGGTCCTCGGTGTCGGGCTCGTCGTGGTGGGTGCGAAGTCTGCCGGCGGCACGGCGGCCATCACGGTCGGGGTCGGCGCGCTCGCGTTGATCTTCGCGGTGCTGCTCGCCGGGCCCGCGCTGTCACGGCAGGTGGTGGCCTGGCTCGGGGTGCTGGTGCGCCCGTTCGGACCGATCGGCCGGATGGCGCGCAACAACGCGGTGCGCAACCCCCGCCGCACTGCCGCGACGGCTTTCGCGCTCACCTTGGGGCTGATGCTGGTGTCGGCGATCGGCATGCTCGGTGCGTCCGCGAAGGCCAGCGTCGGTGTTCTGGTCGACAAGGGTGTCCGGGCCGACTATGTGCTCGCCGGCCCTCAGCTGCTCGGGGTGCCGTTCGGCGCCGCCGACGCGGTCCGCACTTCGGTGCCGGGTGTCGCCGACGTGATCGGGATCCGCGCTGCCAGTGTGAAGATCGGCGACGACCAGGTTCTCGCGGGCTCGGCGGACGGTCCGCTGGACGGGGTGTTGAACTACGACATCGTGCGCGGTTCGAACACCCTCGGCGACCGCGACGTGCATGTGTCCGATGCCGAGGCTGCCGACCGGGGCTGGCATGTCGGTGATCAGGTTGCCGTGACCAGCTTCGATGGCAAGAAGATTCCGCTCACCGTGACCGGCGTGTACAAGAAGACACCCCTGCTCGGCTCGCTGGTGATCTCGCGGTCGGTGTACGAGGACGTGGTGCCGCTGAACTTCCGGACCGATTACCTCGTGCTGATCACGGCGAAGCCGGGCGCGAATATCCCCCAGATGCGCACCGACCTGGAAAAAGCGACCGAGCAGTTCGTCGTGGTGCAGGTACAGGATCGCGAGCAGTTCAAGGGTGCGCAGGGGCGGCAGATCAACACGCTGCTGGCCATTCTCTACGGGCTGCTCGCGCTGGCGGTGGTGATCGCGATCCTCGGCATCGTGAACACGCTCGCGTTATCGGTGGTCGAGCGGCGACGGGAGATCGGCATGCTGCGCGCCGTCGGCATGCGGCGTGCCCAGGTGCGCAGGTCGATTTATCTGGAGTCGATGCTGATCGCGGTGTTCGGCGCCCTCGTCGGCACGGGACTCGGGCTCGGGTTGGGTGTCGGGTTTCTGCGAACCTTGCGCGATCTGGGGCTCGACCAGATCGCGATTCCGTGGTCGCAGCTGGTGCTCGTCCTGATCGGCTCCGCGGTGGTCGGAGTGCTCGCCGCGCTCTGGCCCGCCGTGCGGGCGGCGCGTACGCCGCCGCTCGCGGCCATCGCCGATCTCTGACAGATCGCGCGGCGCACGTTCGATGTGCGCCGCGGTCCGTGTCGTGGACCGGCGTGGCAGTTTCCGTCTTCCGGTGGTTGTCGGTAGCCGGTCCGGGTTCCTCGCCGATCTAGGGTTGCCGTAGTACTCGCCGAATATCGGGCGGATTGTGCGTCACGAACGCAGAGAGGGGCTGGAGATGTAGGAGAAGCTTCTCGAAGCGGTGCTGCGTGAGAGATGGAGGATGCTCGGCCCTCCAGCGTCGCCCTGCACGGGGGAGGCGCTAATACTGCAACTGCACTCAGGTGATTCGTTGCTGGTAGACCTGTCTCGTGGTGTTGGATCATGCTGTGGCCGAGCTGGATTCGTTGATGACGAGGATCGGGGAACGTTTCACCCGTGCCGAGCCGCGGGGGCGGGCGCGGGAGTATGTGTCCGGGCTGGTCGCCGGTCTGGAACGTAAGAACGGGTGGACACTCGCGGAACGTGCTGGTGAGGGCTGTCCGGATGGGATGCAGCGGTTGCTGCGTGCCGCCGACTGGGACGTCGACGCTGTCCGTGACGATGTGCGTGATTACGTGGTCGAACACCTCGGCGACTCCGAGGCCGTGCTGGCCGGTGACGATACCGGGTTCCTGAAGAAAGGCACTAAATCCGCTGGAGTGCAACGCCGGTACTCCGGTACGGCCGGCCCGTACGGAAAACTGTCAGATCGGGGTGTTCCTGGCGTACGCGTCCCGGCACGGGCACGCTCTGATCGACAGGGAGCTTTACATCCCGGAATCGTGGACCAGCGATCGGGGCCGCTGCCGCGACGCCGGCATTCCCGACGAGGTCGCCTTCGCTACCAAGCCGCGGCAGATGATCGCGATGCTGGCCCGCGCGCTGGCCGCGAAGGTGCCGTTCATGTGGTTCACCGCCGATGAAGCCTACGGGCAAGCCGGCTACCTGCGGGACTGGCTCGCCGACCACGACGTGTTCTATGTGATGGCCACCCGCTGCGACCACCAATTGACCACCCGCGCCGACCGCACCGCCCGCGCCGACGAACTCGTCGCCGAATTCGGTGCGGCGTCCTGGCAGCGGTTGTCGGTCGGTGCCGGCGCGCACGGACCCCGCGAATACGACTGGGCACGCCGCCAGATCGACGGGAGGTGGGCGGCCGGGCGCGGGCACTGGCTGCTTGCCCGGCGCAGCATCAGCAACCCGACCGAGATCGCCTACTACATCTGCTACGGCCCGGCCTCCGCGCGGCTGGTCGACCTCGCCTGGACAGCGGGGTCTCGCTGGCACGTGGAAGAAGCGTTTCAGCAGGCCAAAGGCGAGGCCGGACTCGACCACTACCAGGTCCGCAAATGGCGCGCCTGGCATGCCCACATCACCCTATCGATGCTCGCACTGGCCTGGCTCGCCGCGACGAAAACCGGTGCTGCAAAGAGGGCCTCGCCGACAGCGAGGACGGCATGGTCGCTCTCACGCTACCGGAGATCCGCCGTCTGCTGGTCGCGTTCGTGCTGACCCGGCTCAATCCCGCCGACCATATCTGGGGCTGGTCGCGGTGGCGGCGACGCCGACAGCACCAAGCCCGGCTATCGCACTACCGGCGCCGCGGCCACCCACTCACCTGAGTGCAGTTGCAGTACTACTAATACCAATGCCGCTCACATAGGGCCTGTCGATCAATAACACGCAATTTGTCCGAATGTTGTTGGGCTGGTGTGGTATTGAGTAACGGCTGCGACGTCTGGGAGGGTGATCCCGGTCGGGGTGACGGTGTGTCCGGCCAGGTCGAGCAGGGGTCTGGTCTGCTTGATGGTGTTGTGGACGGTTTGCTGG
>NZ_JBEZDE010000037.1:0-56495 GCF_040648115.1 Nocardia sp. NPDC049190 | reverse complement strand
AATTTCGCGTCTTCGCCACCGCTGCCGGCCCACAATCCGAGTACGTCCTTCTCCCCGGTGACGCTGACCCCGATCGCGGCGTAGATCGGCCGGTCGGCGACCTGACCATCGCGGACCTTCACCACGATCGCATCGATGAAGATCGCCACGTAGACCTCATCCAGCGGCCGGCATGACCACTCCTGCCTTTCCGCGACCACTTTGTCGGTGATACGAGAGACGATCTCCTTCGACACCGACGCGCCATAGATCTCGGCGAAATTGGTCGCAGGAGCCTGGTTCAGCTCGAACCCCAAATGCTCGGTTATCTCCTCGTCCAACGCGGTCTCGAGGACCGCCATGGTGAACTGTTCGAGCAGCCCGTCGGGCCCGGCCAGAGACAAATCCGTTCCTTGGCCATCCGGACCAACTCCGCCACCGCCAGCTCCTCGGCCGAAACCTCAGCCTCTCTCCTCGCCACGGCATTCAGTGTCGTCATCACGGCACCTTCCCGACGAACTTCGCCCAGCGAACCAGGCCAGAAACACCATAAGATCCACAGTCCCGTCAGGGCGCGCCGCAGCGGCGAGGGCCGTCGCGGTAAGTGAGGTTTGGAGCTCGGGATGCGCACATAAAATTCGGACGATTCCGGTCGCGGCCCGGCGCGGCCCGTAAGTGCCGGAGGTCTGGTGAACTTGGCGTCGATGGGCGAGCAACGCGACAAGTAGATCGAATCGGTCGGCGAGCGCGAGCAGTGCTGCGGGGGAGGCTGGCAGGGAATTCGTCACTGTGATGGCGGGGCAGTTCGGTATCGAGCAGTGCTTCAGCTATTGGATCCGGTTCGCCGGCTGCGGGTGCGCACTCGCGTGCCATGGTGCCGGCGAGGGAGGTCATTTCGACGACCATCTCGGTCGCAAGGTCGAATTTCACCAGCTTACCTGCCCGAATCAGGATGGCCGACTCGTTGGCGGACAAGGTCGTTGTTCGTGTACCGAGAACCTGGCTGACTGCGGCGTGCGATCAGCGCGATCAGCCATGGACCCAAGTCGTTGTTCGAAGGTGAGCTCGGCGAGCCGGGCCCGAAACTGCCGGGGCGGGATCTTCAAGTCGCTGTTCCAGAAGAATGCGACGTCCTCGAAGCGCACGCAGCACGTTTCGTTGCCATCGCGGACCACGTCGAGGTCGCAGACGCCGTTGGCGAGAGTGACGAACAGTGACAGAAGGGTGCCGTGGTTGGCCTGGACCGGAAGATAGCGTTGGTGTTTGCGCATGGCCGTCGTGAGAGTCTGCTTGGGCAGCTGCAGAAACCGCTGGTCGAATCGACCGAGAACACCGATTGGTGTCTCGACCAGATGGTGTTTTCGTCGATCAAAGCGAACTCGCTGTCAGTATCGATCGAACCACCCGTGTTCGCGGGCAAGGTTGGTTGCTGCCTGCACCACGGACCGCCTTTCAACACGATCAACGATGATCCCTTCAGCTCGCATCACGACGTCGTGGTCTGCGGCGTGACCAACAGTGATCTCCGGATGCTGCATATGCCGGTGGCTGCGAGTAGTTTCGGTCACCGACCAAGCCTCCTGCAGTGACCGGCAGTACGTTGTCGTCGAGGAGGGCGAGCAGCCATCGGATGGGGCGGCCGAAGGTGAGGGCGGGGTCGTTCCAGCGCATGTTCGTGTCCGACCGCAACCCCATTACCAGCTGTGAGTGGACATCTGTCGGGACGACCGGTGCGGTGCGGCCGCGCCTGATGGTCTCGACAGCGACGTGCTCGACGCTACCGCGGTGTCGAGCAGCACCGGATCGGCCCGAGATTTCACCCCGATACCCTGCTCATGCAGTAATTGGATGAGATTCAGCACCTCCCACACATTGCGGCCACGCAATATCCCTTTATGGATACGCCAATCGTGGGATCCACACCTGGTTGCGTCGAGCGTTTCCGCAATCATTTCCGACCCCAGCTTCAAACGCGCACGAGGCAATCGACACTGGGAGCTGTTGACACCTCGGCGCGTTCCCAAATCGGCACTTCCGCCTCCCGCAATCCTCAACGAGCGTTGACTGTGAACGCTGCGAAAAATCACCCCAAAGCCGTACTTATAATTACTCGGAGAGTCATCTGGAATAGACACTCCGAACACGGGCACGCTTAGGCGCCCAAAGGATATGTAGAGATTTAGCGCAAAAGCAACCCATAATCAGAAATCAGAACTCGCCCCCTGAAGTCCGTTCGAAGCCGCATCTCAAGAGAGTGCTAATCCATAGCAGATATGAATCTCACCCCTGGAATCGGCTCCAAAATTTGGTCAACAGTAGTACGGAAATGGATTGAATCGACTGGACTGGAAAGTTAAGCAATGAAGAATTCGCGATTCAAAAATTCTGCGGTCGCAAAGCTATCCGCCGGACCGGGAGCCGACCATCGACACGGGGCGCGAACAGCACCACGACCAGCGGACACTCCGATGCAGCAACGAAATCCATACCGACAGTATCTACCCTAAGGCCCCTTGTCGCTTGTACCCATCCGGCGACTGCGGGACGCGAAGTGGCCTACTGCTGGTTGCGCGTCTGGTATTCGTTTCAGGGATTGCGGACGAACTTGCCGTCTGCGACGCCGGTATAAGTGCGACGCCTTTGATGGTCAGCGTGGTTACGGTGAGGCGCACCGCGAACGGAGGATTGGCACGAGCCGCGCAGGGCTTTGAACGCGGTGCGATAGAGGAGCAATTGGCCCAGTGTAAGTAGATGCAGCGAATGGTCCACTTCCTCAGAAGCTGGCGGTACTATCAAAGTTTCCGGCCCGCATGGCGAGTGATCGACACGGGCACCTGTCGACATGCCGACGGCCCTAAAACCCAACACTGCCCTAACGCTTGTACCGATCCGGTGATTAAACCCAATTTCCCAAGTAGCAGCAAAATTGCATTTCCATATAGACTCCCGCGGCATGGGATGGCACGGATCTTTGGAAATCACACCCGGCCGTCTGGTCTACACCGGCCAGTTCGGCAATACGCATATCCACAACCACGCCGCTGTGCAAATAACAGTTGCCACCAGCGGTCAGATCGCATTCATCGACCACACCGGCACCCAACTCCACGCCGCCGCCGCGATCATCCCTTCTGGAGCCAGCCACCGCATCGACACCGTGGGCACTGCTGGCGCTGCTGGCATCGTGATCTATCTCGAACCCGCCTCCTGCGCTGCCATCGCTGCAACAGCGCGCATCGTTCCCAGCAGACGTACCCTGGCCTCTGACTGGATCGCCGCAGCCAGCGACCTACCCTCAGGCCCCGTCGCCAGTGTCGACGGGGTGCTGGCCACGCTCCTCGGAAAGCCATCAAACCGGCCTACCGTGCACCCGTGTGTGAACGCCGCAACCGCCCTAATCCCCACTCTGCTCGCTGACGGCCCAGTCCGCATTACGTCTATCGCCACAGCGGTCGGCATCTCCGCCGACCGCCTTGGACGACTCTTCGCCCGCGACCTCGGCGTGACCTTTCCCACCTATCTCCGCTGGGCCCGCATCATCCGCGCCGTCGAGGTCGCCCGCGCCGGCGCCACGCTCACCGACGCCGCCCACTCCGCTGGGTTCACAGACAGCGCTCACCTCAACCGCGTCTGCCACGAAATGTTCGGCATCGTCCCTTCCCAAGCTGCCCGGACCATCACGTGCACCTGAGGGCGTCTATCCCGATCACGGATTGACCGGCACCAAACGTCAGCGCGACAGGCTGAATCAGGCGGTCACAGCGGTCCGCCTGGTGACGCAGGCTCGTGACATTCGTCAACCTCCTGAGCCGCCTTCCCCGAACTCGAAGTCGCTACCTATGCCTATGCGAGTGCGCACTCGCATAGGCATAGGTGCAGCCCACGCCAAGGGCCGCCTCCGCGGCCGAGCGCCCAAGCTTCGTCCAATCAACGCAACGAACTTCGATGCATGCGCACCACCGGCGAGTACGCCAGGTCCGACTCCGACGAACTGTTCGGCGTCTCCCGACCGACCAGCTGTTGCACCCTTCAGCACGACCGAGCCACATAGCCAGGGTGACAACGCAACCAACAGCAACCCCGACCCAACAGATACGCAAGGAGACACCCCCGTTGATGGCATTTGAGGGCTCGGCGCGATCGCAATCGCGGGCACGACCGATCACCCGCGGATCGCATGGCCACCCAACCGCAGGAGTTAGTGCCGGGACAGGACCAGGAAGCTCGGGCAGGTGAAGGGCATTGTTTGCTGAAGAAATACGAGATCGCGAAGGCAGCGGTTCGAGCCGCCCGAAAATTGAGCAACGACATTACGTGATTCGGACTGACTTGCGCCGAGGGTGGCGTCCGATCCGTGGCCAGTGGCGCCGAGAATGCAGCCCGATCAGTATCAAACGCCGACAAGCGGCGCCACGGTGAACCCAACGCCGGCGAACCGCGATCCCCGCGCCCGCTCGAAACCTACGTCGGCGAGCGGTCGTCTGCCGTGACCGGAACCAATCCTCGGCGACGACCATTTCGGGTGGTGACGTGGAATATCGTGGGTGGTCGCCGCGCTCTGTCGACGGACGCATTCGACTACGACGAGGTGGATCTGCCGTATTTCGCCGACTGGCCGCGCCGGGTTGATCCTGATGTCATCAACGTGCAGGAATCGGAGATCGGCCCGAACGGTTCGACGGCTCGGGATCTGGCTGAACTGCTGGGCTACCCACATGTCTATGAGACCGAGATGTGCCCCTCACACATCAGTGACGGCAAGGCGCTGAGCCTCGCGGTCATCAGCCGGTTACCGATCGATGACGCTCGCTCGCAGCGGTTACCGCCCATCCGACTCGACCTGAAAGTCGGCGGTCGATCCGTGGAACCCTACGACCGGTATGCGCAACGTGTCACCGTCGGTGGAATCAATGTGGTCAACCTGCAGCCGTCGCCGCTGGGGTTCTTCGGGCACAGCTACGAGCAGGGTGCTGGCGTCGAGCATGCTCGAGAGATCGGGTCTGTGGTGCGCGAGATCGTCGATGGCCCGACAGTGATCGCCGCGGACCTCAACACCGATCGCCCAGGAGCGGTGTATGGAAGCACATTCCAGGACATGGGCATGAGCGCAGCACTGGATCCAGAGGCCAGGACAGTTCCGGGCTGGGACGGCGCGCCGGACCAAATCTACTCGTCTCGGGAATTCCAGACACTGAACCGAGGGGTCGAAACCACCGATACCGACCACCACCTGGTTTGGGCCGATCTCGAGGTCATGAACCCGCGAGTGCTCGACTCTCTTGTCGCAGCAAGAGCACCAGACACACATGGATCCACAGCTGGCGATATTCCTTGAACGAGACTCACCAGTCAGATACCCGGGGCAAACAGTACTCGCGTTTCCAGGGCGAGGCAGGTGGGTGGGTGCGGCCTCGGGTGGGACGAGGTCCCGATGCGGCGGATGTAGGGGTGACTGTGGCTCGGTCTTCACACTGGACCGGGTCACCTTCGGCTGCGAGCTGGTTGGCCGCGTCGGTGATGTCGAGCAAGTTGGAGTAGATCGCGCGTTCGGCGAGCACTTCGTCAAACTTGACTACGCGTTCCTGGTGGTCGGGTCGTAGTGACCGATGAATGGTCGCCGATCATCAGCAGATCCGCGCAACGTAAAACGTTGCAGCTTTGTTCATGATCACGGTGATCCGCTTCCCAAAGGATTCTTAGCGGCGTGATCGTGGCTCGTCACACGGCTCACCTCACGGAATGCCCGAAGGCAGCTTCTTGTGCGAGTGACTACCCGGCCAGCGCAGCAGAGTCACCGAGCGACACCCGGCGCCCCCGGATCGCGATGGCCGGGCGCAGCAGATCGGTCCAGCGGCGTTTGAGCCCAGTCGATGATGTTGTCGCCGAACCGCAAGTCCATGCGCGGGTAGCGGGATCGGGACGGCAAGAGTTCAGGTCGTGTTCGCCGCCGTAACGTACGGTCGACCAATCAGCAAGCGATACCGCTCGTCGACAACAATCGACATCGACTGGATCGTGGTCGGCCTGCACCTTCTCCAACAAGTCAACAATCGGCGGCGGGACACCGCCTGCCGGGCGCAAAGTACGTGCCACATCGGCACCTCACGGGACGCGGTCGCCGTTGTCAACGTCGGGCGAACCTTTGACCCACCCTGTCCGCTTGGGTTCAAGATCTTGTCGCAACACTCCTGGTAGTAGATGGGTGTGCGAGTGGTTGGGAAGCGTGGCGCGAAGCGGCGGTTGGTGTTGGAGGCGCAGTACTGGGAGTTGATCCTTTCCGGTGTCGGTCCGGTCGAGGCAGCGAAGCGCGTCGGGATCGGCCGCAAGACCGGTTATCGATGGCGGCATGAGAACGGTGGACTACCTCCCTCGCGGATCTCCGACGAGATTCGCTCGGACCGATACCTGAGTTTGCTCGAACGTCAACGCATCGCCACCCTGCGAGAACGCGGACTCTCAATCCGTGAGGTCGTGCGCCGACTCGGCCGGGCCGCTTCGACGGTCAGCCGCGAAGTACGCCGCAACACCCTACGGTCACGACCGCGGCCGCTACGACGCCGACCTCGCGCATTCTCGGGCTGCTCACCGTGCTTGCCGGCGCCGCCCGGGCCGGCTGCTGACCGATCCTCAACTGCGGGCTGTCGTTCAGGCCAAGCTGGAACTGGATTGGAGTCCGCAGCAGATCAGTGTCTGGCTTCGCCGCGAATACCCTGCGCAACCGGGCTTGCATATCAGCCACGAGACGATCTACCGAAAGATCCGGGTTGTCCAGGGCGTTGACCAAGCGTCTGCGGACTCGGCGCTCCCTGCGGCGCCGGCGTCGTCGTGCCGATGTCCGGTCGGTTCGTTTCATCACTCCGTCGAACCTGATCGAGGCGCGTCCCGCCGTCGTCGATCAACGCACCCGCATCGGCGATTGGGAGGGTGATCTCATTGTCGGCGCCCGGAACGGTTGGGCGATCGCGACGTTAGTCGACCGCCGCAGCCGCTTCGTGCGCCTGGTCCATCTCCGATGGCCGCAATGCCGAAGCTTTCGCAGCCGCCGCGCTCGGAGCGCTGGCCACAGTCCCTGCGCAAGCCAGGCTGACCTTGACCTGGGACCAGGGCTCCGAGATGGCCCGCCATGATCTGCTGGCAGACCTGTTCACCGACGGAATCTACTTCGCTCACCCCGGATCGCCATGGATGCGCGCCACCAACGAGAACACGAACGGACTCCTACGCCAATACTTCCCGAAGACCACCGATCTGTCCCTTCACGGCGTCGAAGACCTCCGGCAAGCCGAGTATCGAATCAACACCCGACCGCGCAGAGTCCTCGGGTGGCGAACCGCCGCAGAGGTCTTCGAGTCCGAACTGGCAGGATGAAATCCGTTCACGTGTTGCGACGACGACTCGAAACCGCCCTTGAACCCAAGCGGAACCAGAGGGTCAGTATTCAGCCGGACGCGACAAGTTCGACATGGTTCTGTCGAGTCAGCCGGAACTCGGCTACTCGTCGCGGCTCCATGAGCCCCTGTCGAAAACGGTGACGGCGGTCGGTGTTGTGCGGGTCATTCGGCTCTCATCTTTCCTGGAACTGCCAGCCTGCGATAGTTCTCTCAATAACCTCGGAGGTCATGGACGCAATGACGCCCATCTGCGCGAACGAACTCGACAGTGGTGATCGCACTGTTGCGGGAGTGGCCGCAGCGCCGCCGGTTCGGCCGGTCGGATCTCGCACTGGCCGCCGACACGGCACGTGCCATAAGCCGCGACAAGCGGCTCCCGACTCCGTCGCGCCATCGTGCCGCAGCTGCGACGTTGATGTGCCACTGCGCGAATGCGATGCGCTGTTATTCGGGGATGCTACGACCCGAGAAACGGTAGAGCGGCCTACACGACAACACCTGGCATGGGTACGCATCGCCCTCGACGACACCCCACAAACCCGCGAACCGTATCTAGTGGTAGTCGATCAGCTATGAATTCTGAGAACCGAGAACAGGGCGGGCGTGCCGGCGACGGCATTCCCAGATATCTACTCGCGCTATTGCCCGCCAAGTTTTGTGCCGGCCGACCTTGCACCGGAAAGGATTGTTAGTCCATCTGATCAAAGCGATCGTAGGTGCGAAATGTGCCTTCGAGCGGGGTGGTTCGCGAGATCTGGGCACTTGCTGATCCGCGATAGCAGGAGCTGCATGACAAGATCTATCATTATCCTAGAGTGGATGACAAACTGATCCCTAAGCGGCACAGCCAAGTCTGTTCAAAGTCTCGATCCGCCAGTGAACCCCCCGCGGCGCACTGGCGAAGTTCAGAACCATGGCGGCTTTGATGCCCCGTCGATGCGATGCAACGCTGCCGGTCGGAGCTGGCCATCCAATCGTTCTAACCGCTGGCCGAATTAACCACCGCAGCCTGCAGGCCTCTCCACAAATGAGCTGCTATCCGTTCGTTTGCAGCGGTACTATAACGCTCAAACGCAGCCCGACAGTAAAGGCAAGTCTGACGCACCTGTCCATAGATCGTGGGCGACGACTCCGATGAAATCAATCATCGAGTTCGGTGCCGGCAAGGCGGCGTCACCGCGGCCCTCCCGCTCGATACGCTACATCAACTCATCGAAAGGCGCAGGCTCGTCGGGCTCGTCAAACCGCTCGACTAACCAGGGCAATACCACGAACGATAGCACGAATAACCCGGCTGTCCCAGCTACGACGATGAGGACTATTGCGGGTTCGGTCATTGACGTGCATCCTTGCATTGACGTTAAGGGGAGCGCTCGGTGGGCGCCGAGGACTTAGGTCAACTCGGAGCCAGGGGCTGGCCTCGGCGTTCACCTCGGAAGTAAGCCAACGAACTTTTCGGAATCCGCATTTGATTGAGCCGACAGGGCGTCGTCTGCAAAACGCAGAACCTCCCCACTTCCGGCTGTATCTGATCGGATAGGAACTGTTCCATTCGGAGATCGCATGTCACTCTATTGTTAGCCCCGAGAGCATACTTGTACGAAAACGGCCTCTCTTCGACACCTTCCCAGGGAAAATCCGTTCTTCGTGTTGTAGTCCTACTCGGCAGCGCGCAGATGTTTCAGCTTGGGACTCGGGGAGAGCAGCGAGCGGGAGCCCACCTCGCCGCAGGGAACGAGCTGAATTCAACCCGAAGGGGCGGGAAAGTTCTCGGGCCAAGAGCAGCGGTACCTCCATGAGCGACGAGGCGATCGCGCGTGGCATTCGTGCGACTTGTGATCCCAGGACAGCAGAGCAAGGCCGCTCAGTACATGGCATTTTTCGTAGTTTGGAGTCACGGCGACCAGCCATCGAGCGGCTGTTCCTCGATCGTCTGGCTCAGCACTTCCTCGCTAGGCCTTTCCGGGTGGCGGTCGGCGTGAGCGGTCTGCCTGGGAGGTTGGGTCCTTGCGTAGTTGCTCGATTGGAAGGTCCCCGGACCCCGCGCTTCCGCGATGGCTCGGACTCGTTACATCGACGATGCCCTTCGTGCCGCCGCCGCGAGCGGCGTCGAGCAGGGAGTAATCCTGGGCGCGGGTTACGACACGCGCGCAGACCGCCTGGACGAAATGCGGCAAGTGCGGTGTTCGAAGTCGATCATCCCGCGACCCGAGCTGTCAAACGTCGAGTGCCTGCTCAGCAGCTCGGAGCACTGCCTACTCACGTGACGTTCGCGCCGATCTATTCCGATCGTCAGCCGCTCGCACCCGCGCTAGCCGAGGCCGGACTGGAGGCGCGACAGCCGACATTCACCGTTTGGGAGGGAGTGGCCAGCTATTTGACACCGAAAGCAGTCGATAACACCATCCGCTGGGCCAGCGGCATCAGTGGTCCTGGCAGCGGCCAGATATTCAACTATGTTCACCAGGGTATGCTCGACAAAACCTCGCGAGTTCCCCCGCGGGTCCGCCTGGATCCGCTCCGTCGAGCGGGCTGGGGAACCTTTCGTGTTCGGCTTCGATCCAGAAGAACTCGCCGACTACCTCGCGGATAGCGGCTGGGACCTCACCGCCGATCTCGCCACTCCCGAAGTCCTGACACAATACAGACTATCCACAGCGCGCGTCCCTAATTTCTAGCGGATCGCGAGCGCCACACCCACTGACTCGTCAGCGAACGATTAATACTGCAGCTGTACCCGTGTTGGTCGGGTGCTGGTAAATTTGTCTACCATTCGAAGCAACTCACGCAGCTGCCCTGCGGTTAGACCGCTCATGCCGGTCATTGGCAAGATTCTGCAGCCAACGGTTCATACTGTGTGAGTGAGTGTGGGTTTGCAGCACGAACAACAGCTTTGACGGGCCAGCACGGTTGCCGGTAGATGGTGGCGCAGGTACGCCCAATTCGGCGGCGACCGTCGCGCCTGCTCCAACGCAATGTCTTGGACAAGCGGCGGTGGGACACACATGAACAGCTGCGGATCGCGATAGTCACCTGGATCGAACGCACCTACCACCACCGCCGACGCCGTCAAACCCGACTCGGTCGATTGACCCCGATCGAATTCGAAACCATCCGTCTCGGCTGTTGTGTGATGAATTCGCACATCGTGCGGATTCATTTCCACTGGCCTCGGTCCCGGGTGATGTAATCCACTAGGAATGATGGGGAACGACAGGTCCGCCCCCGGCACACCGCGGCGTTCGGCGGGCCGGGGGCGGCGTATCACGAGTGAGACCTGCGCGATTCGCGCAGTACTGCGCGCGGCACGACGAGAGATGAGGGTTTCGCGGTGCCGAGCAATTCACTCGTGACGATCACGATGTCTGGATCCGATGAGCGCCGCTTGTGCAAATTCGGTGACTGCGCTGACACGTTCGGATCGGGACATCGATGTCCTAACAGGAGTGGATGAGGACGTAAGTCACACAGCCCATGTCGTGCCGAGCTATCTGCACCGTCGATGAGTGACACAGACGTCGAGGTATCGGTTCAGGCCGCAACTTCGTGTACTGCGGCGCCGGCTCGTACATCGAGGATCGCCAGCAGCACCATCCGGCACACCGCCATCTGCGACATGTGCCCACGCAGGGTGATCACCGTGTGCGCAGCCGCACGCCGGCATTCCTGGACCAGATCGACGAACGCCGGGGGCAATGTCACGTTCTGCGGTGCCGGCTCGTGAAATACCGTACCCAGTTCAAAGCCCAGCAAGCGGGCAGTGTCACGCAGTCGGTCTTCACTCGCACACACGTCGCAGTCATCGACGAGATCGTCACGCATATATCCGTAGGCAAGGGGTAACAATAGAGTTGTCATGATGATTCGGTTCTGGTCGAGTCCGGATCGTAGCAGATTCTGTCTCTACGAGCCGGGCGGATCTGTTATCGCGGGGGCGATGTGCGACCCATGTCACCGATAGCTCGACATACACAGGTCGAGCTCGTCCAGTGGTGTCTCGGGGCATTAGCGTTTCCTCCACGACAGCCACCCTGCACCGACCCCCACAAACCCACATCGGTCACATACCGATATGTACCTACGACGCCGGAATCGAAGCGTGAAGTCACTGTCTCGTCGACTGTTACGCCCACACTGACGAAATGCCCCACCCGCACACGACGGCGACCGCGCGGGCTGAGCCGTGATCCCAGGCATCGCAACGCTCGTCACTGCCCGACCGTGGCCGGAACGCTCGTCGCTCGCTGCAACGTTGTACCTTCTGCACAGCTCCGCAAACCAACGAACAGAAGTCGCGGCCGGAGACTGCACTCAGGGCGACGTTCCAAGCGCCTGGTGTCGGTGTGCCGCTGACGAAGATCAGCTACACCCGGTCCCCGGTTTGCGTCTTCTGACGAAGTCTCTTATACGGGTCTGCTCGTCGAGCCCGCCGTGGGGCCGGTGGTAGTTGTAATAGTTCTGCCACTTTTTGAGTTTGGCGTTGAAAATGTGTAGACGCCGTCGAGGAGCCAGTAGAACTCCTCGGCGGCGATGCGGCGCGAGTGCTCCACCTTGCCGTTCAGCCGGGACGTGCGGGGCTTGATATAGACGCAGTGGTTGATGCCCTTGTCCGGCACGTGCCAGCGGAACCCGGACTGGCATTCGGCCCCGTTATCGATCTGGATCGTCTCGACTGCGAATGGCAGCTGCGACAGCACATAGTCGACGAACTGGATCGCGGTCTTCTGGCTGTTTCGCGGATAAATCTTCAGGATCTGCTGCCGTGCACAGTCGTCGATCGCGGTGAACTGACAGAATTTCCCGCGCCTGCCAACCGGTTTCGCCACCGGGCTCCCGGTCTTCCCGGGCAGGGGTTCAACGAACTTGACATCGATCTGTGCATGTGACCGGGGCGCTGTTTCTCCGTACCGCTTCAAGCGGCGGTCGTGCCGCTTGTAGCGCTGGGGGGCGGCAGCAGGCCCATGTCCAGGCGTTTGAGAATTCGCCAGACACCGGATTTGCTGATCTCGATGTCGTGGGTAGCGCTCGAGGTACATCCGAACTTGTTCGGGCCGAAGTGGTAATGCTGCCGCAGGTGGATGATCTTCTCGACCACCTCGACACGGGTCGCGGTCGGGCTGGTCCGCGGTCGCCGCGATCGCTCGCGCAGATCATCAACTCCTTCGGTCTCCTGCCGGCGCAGCCACGTGTAGTACGTGCGACGGTTGATGCCGAAGTAGCGGCAGGTCATCGCGACGTTGCCGGTGACCTCCTCGACATGACGCCCGAATCTCCCTACGGCTCAGAGGATCCGGGTGTCAAGCATCTCCGTCAGTTTTATACTGACACCTGGGTTGGGGCAGACGAATGCCCCACTGCACAGTTACAGTTCGAATCTCACCGTCATTTCCGCGCGGGATCGGTCGAAGCGAATTCGCCCGGTCGCGGTTCGCTTTTCTCGACCGTGTGCGGCTTCCGTCGTAAAAGTCGGGTCCGTTCTGAGCGAGGGGGCGGCGTCTGCCCGACCGGCCGGACCCGACGGCGAGTTGGTCGAATCGAGCTGCCACAGTATGGTTTTCCTTCAGCTGGTCGAATGCTTCACTCCTCCACGGTATCGCGCTTGTGCAGGTGTGTGCGGTCGCTGCGGGACTGTAGGCCTTTCGGCGCGCAGGTGCTCCCGCTGAGTCCGCGGGCTCCCGCGGTTGAGGCGAGGCACCAAGATCGCGTCGAGCACGGACCTGAGCTAGAGGCAGTCGGCAGGCTCGACCGCGGCCACACTGGGTGCCTTGGCCTCAGGGTGGACACCGGCGCCGGCGGTAGCAGCAGCGGCTCGAGAAATGACCCTTCGGGGTCGGTCAACCACGAGCACGAATTTAACCGGCGCAGGTAATCGACTCTGGTGCAGAGACTTCCAGTGCGGGACTGATTGTGTTAAAACCCAGGCGTAACACGCCGGTCGACTACTGCGCAGCTACGCGAATCGCGCGGCATAGTAGCTCCTTGGCAAACTTGTTATGTTGACGTTGCCGCGACCACTCGATGCCTGGATGCATATTGGTTTTCCGGACCTGTCCACCCCGGCGTACATCATGACATGCGTCGCACGGCCGCCTTTGAAGTGAGAAGTTGAGAAGATCAGGTCCCCCGGCCGAATCTGGCCAGCGGAGACCCGGGGTAAACTCCGCAAATACTGGTCCGCTGTCAAGCGCGGGAGTTTCACGCCGGCCTTATTGGCTGCATAGTGTACCAACCCCGAGCAGTCGAAGACGTTCGGACCCTCCTCCGAAAAGACATATCGCTTCCCGAGTTGGGCCAGCGCCACCTGTACCGCTCGCTGCCCTATCGAACTCGCCCTCCCCCCAATTGCCCCGCCGGCAGCGGGGTATGTCTTACCGGCGATATTGTAGAGGTATTGGTTGGTGAGCCGGTTGATAGCGCCGGCAACGTCGGCACTGCTGGACTGGGTACCCGCCACGATGGTGCTGGCCTTTTTCAAGGCCGCGGTGAGAGTGGCGTGGACCTGTTTACGGCCTTCTTTGGTGTAGGCTTGCGGTCCGAGTTCGGCCAAGGCAATGTTGACCTCACGCAAGAGCTGGGTGACAGCTTTCTTGTCGTTTTTGTTGTATCCCTTCAAGCTGGTGATGTAAGAGCACAGTTGATTGTCGAGGTTGTTGAACGCGGTAGCTGCGTTGCGCTGGAACAGCTGTCTGGCTTTGATAGCGGTAGCGGCAGAACCAGACCCGGTAACACCGAGTTGGCTGCGTAGCTGACCTACCTCCGGGTCGTTGGCGTCACCGTTGCCGTAGACCGCTTCGAGGAGTTTCAACACTTGCAGTGCTCGCTGAGATTCCGGCGACATCCCGGCGCCGCTGCCGCCGCTACTGCCGTTGTCACCCATGAGGCCCGACAGAGAGGAGGCAAGCATGGGCAGCATCATCGCCGCAGCCGGCGCCAGTTGCGCCAAAGTATTCAGATCCAGCCCGGGATCAGGCGGCGGTGCGGGAGCAGCCCCAACAGTCGGAGTCGCCAGCGCGCTAGGCTCACCCACCTGCCGTGCAGGGCGCGGTTGCCCTGTGTTCGGATCCGCCGACACAACCGCGCCCGCCGTCGCCCCACCAGGACTCGACCCCGACGGTGGGGGTGCTACCGGCGCACCCGAACCCTGCCCCGGCCCAACAGACCCAGAAGACGACCCACCACTCTGACCAGACGATGACGCGAGAGGCTGCTGTCCTGGCACGCCCGCCGGCACACCGACACCAGGGCGAGAACGATCCTGCTGCGGCCGGTTCGACCACGGCGACACCGGCGGCGTCGGTGAATCTTCACCGACGACGGGGGAACTGTCGATGATCGGCTCGGTCTCAGGGGTGGCGGGCCACGCCTCTGAGCTGGTCATGGCAACTTCTGCGGTCTTGCACCGGTCAACGCCAGCGAGTCTGTAGAAAACCTGGGACGGAGATTCATCCGACACTACCTCCTACATTTGATAAAACTGAATCGCCGTATATATCTCGTACATCTGATACGGATTGGTGGTGTAACTTCAAATTTAAGGTCTGGCGGTGGCTACGTGGATGGCCGTGAAATAGCAGCCAAGTGAAAAAGACGACTAGATTCACATCCACGAATACATCGCACTACCGCTATCATCTCGGAACTCAAAGCCGAGCTCGCCAATATTGCAGCATGCGCGAACCCGACAGTGAACGAGAGATCAAGTGCAGGCCTGTCGGTTAGGCTGCGTAGTTCGACATTTTTTCCGCGGAGATGGATCAATTCGATGACCACTTCGGACACTGAAAAACATGCCGTGATGGAGAAAGTGCGTCGATGCGGAGACAGAACTTCGCTTCGACGAATAGGCCGGTGACAAGGATCACTGCACTGGCGCGGAGACCCGGCGTGCCTAGATTCTCACACCTCCACCCGCCGTCCCGGCCAAGACTCTTCACGCTCGTGAATATCGATCCCGGCCAATGGCCTGCTCGGGTAATGAATACCCGGATACGACCGAAGGCGTTGATTCCGGACCCCAGCGTAACGACGGTTGATGGTGAACCACAGCCGGAGTAACTGGGTGAACGTAACGATGCCACCATTCGCGGCATATAAGCTCCTCCAGTTGAATCGGAGTGAAGTCACGATTGTCTAAATTCCGGCCCGACGTTGCCGATTGTCGCCTTCGAACGAAGCGTGTGGGTTCACTGACGGCTCAGCTTTCCGCGCGGTCGCCATGGGATTGACTGCGACATAAATCACGGTGCAATGGGCTTGAACACCGTTGCTACCAACGTGCGCATAGCGCCGCCCGTCGACGGCCACTCAGCACGAACAAAACCTCCTCGACTGAAAGCGGAAACAAATTACAAGGTGATTAATCAAAATGCATCAACCCAGACCGCAAATGAAATGGCACAGAAATGGTGTCCGAGAAATTTTTGATCGCGGGGATATTCACCGAACTGTCGGACGTCCTTCGGCGAGATCTGAACATCACCGCCCAGAGCGCGGCCGCTAGGGGCAAACTGTCGTAAATACAGCAGCGAACTGACATGCGGACATTGTCCTTCCCAGGCGCGCCTTGTCACTTGTACGAATTCGGTAGACTGTGATCGGGCGATGTCCCAGGTCTTAGTGAGTGTCTGAGATCTTCGGCTTGGGCGTGGCGTGTGCCAAACACGAAGGACTGCTGGTAGATCCACGGTTGTTGAGGCCAAGGATCGTCAGGAGTTTCGTATGTCGGTGTTGCCGAATTGCCTGTGTTCGTCATGCCCAGCCCCCATGCCGGCGAGTCGACTCCCTGGGTGGATCGGTGCCCGGCCTACCCGGTCCTCGTGCACCGCTGACGTCATATTTGGCAACTGTTCTGGGACCGCATGCAGACTGAACTGCTGAACACCAGAAAGTGGCCGACCACCTTTGAGTTGACCAGCGCCATGGCCGACTGGATCGACAATTTATACAACGCCGAACGTCTGGTCGAGAAATCGTCGGGAGCGCTCGCTCCGTTACGCACCACTGGTCACCCGAGCGGCGGTTCTGGCCAACAGATACTTCTGAAACTCCGACTCGCGTTGAGACAAGTCCATATCTTCGTCGGGCGCAACAGCCTTGATACTCGCTGCCCCGGCAGTAGGGTGACCGTGCTCGCCCAATATGTTGACCAACCGGTTCAGAAGATTGACAATCATAAGATGACCTCCGTCGAAGTTCGACGCCTATAAATTGCGAATCTTGACGGTCTGTTCATAGGTCGCGGGCCCTTTCGTTCCGTTAGCAGTCGCTTTATCAAACATGGACTGAACCGCCCGGCCTACTCGGCCGCTTAACTTCTTTGTGTACGGGCGTGGCCACGCCTCAACATTATCCAACAGTTTCGCGCCTCGACGTTCTTTGTCACTTGCACTGATCCGGTGACTGCGCGGAGTGGACTCACCTCACTGGCGCGCCAACATCGGCTGTGCGCGGTGTCAGATAATTCGTCAGTGTAGAATCGACCGCGTCACCGGGAAGAATCGCGACACTGCCACAGCACCACTTCTCAGTCGGACTGTGAACTGAGACCGGGCGGGCAGACATCTCACGGGCAAGTCGACCGCAAGGGCGATGGACGGTTCACAAGTCAGCCCGCCCTGGGTTCCTACAGCACGCTGATACTGCAACGGCACTCGCGGTTGGGCGTACATAAGGTTGGCGACGTGTAGCTCGGCGGGGGTGGGTGCCTGATGACAGCGTTCGGGATCGGCGTTCTTTCCGATCTGAGGGCGCTGGGGAGGCGAATACGCGCTCGAGCGTCACTGGCGGTAGTGGTGATGTAAGACCTCACCGAACGGCCGCAACCGCCACAGTCAGCATCACCGGCAACGCAACCCAAGCCCTCCTGCACGACACCGCGCTACCCGCAGTCGCCGCTGCCGTCGCGATCATCCCACCACTGGCATTGCTGGCCGCCGTCCACGGAGTAGCAGTGCTCCTGCGTGCGCACGCAGCAGCACGGGCTACCCACCTGATCGCGAGCGATGACCGCGCTCATCGCCGACGGCGCGTTCTGGCTGTCGTTCACCGCCCTGCGGTTGCTGGCGATCACGGCCGGTGTACCCCCCGACGAGGCGTGGGGCTATGGCCACTGATCATCGAGGGCTCCATGGCTTAGTTAGTCCACCGTCGCGCTACTCGCACTCGCCCGCTCAGCCAATCGCAGCGACACTGGCACCGCCGACTCAGACTCGATCCGCTGCTGTTTCCGAGACCGGACGCGTGGACACGCCCTCCAACACGTCCGACGGAGCGCATCAGGACCTCACGGACTTGGCCATGTAGCAGAGACGATGTTCAACGCCACAAAGCCGGGCACGGCGGCGTGCACTGCAGCCACACCCGAGGTCACACCGTCAACTGAACAGATCCGCCGAGCATCGAACGCTGCCAGTCGACCGTCGACGTCGATCAACGGACCGTGGCGCTCACGCGCGGCGGCGTGGCGACACCGTGGACCCGCTTCGAGTAACTGGCGAAGTTCCGGGGCGCGATGATCGGCATGAGCAGCCGGGCCGGGGGCGTGCGCGAGCACCGCCTTGATCACCTGAGGGTCCCCCTCGTACATCGCCATGCCGAAGCTCAGCGGCAGGTCCTTCTTCGGGGTGTCGGCCAAACTGTGCTCACCGAGCTTCGCCCACTCTGCCACGGTGACGTACTTCGTCGCCAGCGGCAGGATCTCGGCCTCCTCCAGTGCCATGTGCTCGGTCGCCACGGCGCGCAGACGCTCCAGGGCGTCAGCCAGTCCTTTTCCGTCGTGCGTCGTGCGGCGCCACTCGGGGAGCATGGCGACCACCGCCTCGTAGGCGTGTCGATGGCGTGGTGCTGCGCTTGCATGGTGGGGACGATGGTGGCCGCCTCCGCGCCACCGCGCTCGGCGAGCGGCGGCCACAGGAACAGGTCCTCGCCCTCGTGGTGCAGGTGCAGATGCTGGCACATGAGCGCGGCGTGGGCGCCGACGACCTCCGCGCGCTTCACGTCACCCTGCTGCACGTCGCGGACGAGCTGCGGAAGCAGGCCGAACTCGCGACGGAACATGATGTGCACCATGTACATGTCGCGGACGTCCGCCATGGCTTCCTGGTGGTTCTGGTGGTTCTGGTTCACGGTGACCTTTCCGGCGGCTTAAGTGGTCGAACACGTCGATCATGTGTGATGTCGCTTGGAAGCGGCTTGGAATCCGGTAACCGGGACGAGTCAGTCGGGCAGCGCCGCCGTCGCCTCGGCCAGCCAGTGCGGCGACCCCCACCGACGGGCCACCGTGGCCGCCAGCGTGAAATGCCACGCCGCCTCCTCGGTTTGGCCCAGGAGCCGGAACAGCTCCCCGAGCGTCAGCGCGACCGGCCGCACCACGGCTGCGGTCGTGGAGAAACCAGCCAGTTGATCATGTACCGGGAGCAGCGCGTCGATCACGGGCTGGGCCAGGTCCGGTCGACCCACTGCCACGATGACCATCGCCCGTACGCTCAGCAGCGACGACTCGAAGTAGTCGGGGTGGTAGGTGTGCCGCCCCGATCGGCATCGCCCGGGCCTCGTCCACCCGGCCGCTCTCGATCAGCGCCAGTGCCAGCAGGTCGTCCACGATCGGCCCCAACAACGGGCGCACCCGTCGGGTCGGTTCCAGGTGCTCACCGAAACGCCGCTGGCTGATCAGCAGGGTCGCCACGGCGAAATAGTGGAAAGCCTCGACATGCAGCGAACCCTGTCGCCGCATCTGCTCGGCAACCTCATCGTAGTGCCGCCGCGCGGTGACGAAATCGCCGAAGATGTGCGCGAGTGCGCCCAGTGAGCACAGGTGGATCACCTGGGCCTCGTTCAGCTGGTATGTCTCGGCTAGCCACCCCTGCCGGGCGACACTGTCGCGTAACTCGTCTGGCTCGTTGAGCGCGGCGGCGGCGTGGCCGAGCACCTGCTCGGCGACCCAGCGGTAGGTCACCAGCCCGTGCTCGTCGGCGAGGCCGCGCAGCTCCAGGGCCAGCTCCCGGCGCTGCGGTGCCTCCAGCTCATAGCTCATGGTGCGGATCCGGGCGGCCAACCCGAGGGCACGCAGCTCGGGATCGTCCAGCCGCTGGGAGATCGCCAGCGCCTCCAGCCCGGCCGCCGCACCGCGCGGGTCCGATTCGCCGTCCAGCTCGGCGGCGAGTGCGTCGAGCAGACGGCAGCGGGTCACCGGCTCCAGGTCGCCGACACGCAGCAGCCGGGTGAGCAACTCGACGACCAGGTGGTCCACGACGCCGTACTCGTGCGTCAGCCACGGGGTGGGGACGGTCCACGCGGTGAACGCTGTGATCAGCAGGTCGTCCCGGCCCAACGTGGTGGCGACGTCGATCGCCCGGGTGCGGGTCTGCTGGGCGGCTGCCACGGCACCAGCCCGAGCCTGGGCGCGCAACAGCCGACCGAGCAGGTCGACCCGCAGCGCGTCGCGATCCCCAGGTACCGTCGCGGCGGCGTCGACGGCGTTGCTGAGCAGCTCGATCGCGGTGTCGTACGCGTACCGCCGCTCGGCCAGTTCGGCGGCGCGGACGGCGTAGTCGACGGCGAGCGGTGCGGTATCGGCCGACGCGGCGCGGGTGTAGTGGTGGGCCAGGGCCGGGTAGTCGTCGGGACTCATCCGACGGGTGGCGGCGGCGATCTGGGCGTGCAGGCGGGTCCGACGAAGCTGTGGCAGGTCGGCGTAGATGGTGTCGCGGACCAGGCCGTGCACGAACCGCACCCGCCCCGGCGCCGGTTCGATGAGCAGGCCGGCGGTCAGCCCCGCCTCCAGCGCCTGGAGAACGGTGTCCTCGTCGGTGCCGGCGGCGTCGACAAGCGTCCGGACGTCCGCCTCCCGCCCGACCGTCGCGGTGAGCCGCAACACCGAGACCGTCGCCGACGGCAGGCGGAGGAGCCGGCGGCGCAGCACGTCACGTACGCCTTCTGGTACGTCGGAAGTGGCGACGAGGGTGCCCTCGGCGGCGAGCAGCCGAGCCGACTCCCGGACATAGAACGGGTTGCCGCCAGTCCGCTCGGCCAGTGCGGCCACCGTGTCCGGATCGACCGTGGTCCGGGCCAACGCCCCGAGCAGCCGTTCGACCTCGGACGTGGTCAGACCGCCCAGCTGGATCCGGTGGGGTGACCGGCGGGCTAGGACGGCCATCGTATCAGCGAGCCGCTCCCGGTTGTCGGCGGGCCGCGGCGCCGCGACGAACAGCACGGCGCCAACAGTCATGTCGGTGACGCTGTTCAACAGGAGCAGCGTCTCGGCGTCCGCGGCGTGCAGGTCGTCGAGGACCACGGCGACCGGTTTGTGGGCCGCAGCGGCGTCCATCCGCTACCGCCTCGGCCGCATCGCCGCCGCGCACGGTGACGTCGAGCAGCGGCTCCCTGGCGCCGAGCCGCAGTTCCTCCAGCCGCATCATCTCTGGCTGCGCCCACGGCTCTCCGACGAACTCGGCGTACGCGGGACCACGCCACAAATCGAGCCCGCTGCGCAGCAGCACGCGTGCGCGCCCCGGATCGGTGGAGCTGACCGCGCGTGCCTCGGCCAGTAGCGTCTCGAACCGACCGGCGTCGACGGCGTCGGCGGGCATCCGGAGCGCGTAACCGCGTGCCACGGTGACCAGTACTCGCGCCGGTGCGCGGCGCTCGCGTGCCGGCTCCAGCACGCGGCGCGGGTGCGAGACGTACACCTGGAGGGAGACGACCGCCCGCGTCGGCGCGTCGCCCCACCACAGTTCCTCGACCATCCGACTGACGGAGACCACCTCGCCTCGGGCCGCCAGCAGTAGCGCGAGCACAGCGCGTTGGCGGGGGCCGCCGAGGTCGACCGGTCCGCCTGTGTCGACTCGACCTCTAGCGGACCGAGCACCCGTAGCTGCATGACCGGCCCAATCGTAGATGATTGGGTCCGTTCGTCCAGCGAACAGAAGGACGCCGCTGTAGGTGATTGATGTTCATTGGCTCGTCGTTGCCCTTGCCCCCGGCGGGGTGAACCTGACCGATGACGGCACTCTTGCCCGTCATTCCGTCGTTCTCTGAACTCACCGTCACCGGTAATGACGGACGGTTCCCGGCACGCCGGGAACGCCGCTGGGGAACGTCGAGCTACCCGCCGCAGCGAACGGTGGTGCACAGCATCCGCCCAGTCGACACCAAAGGGCGCCGGTCGACAAGGCCGTCCTGACGGCCTCGGAATGGCGGCCCAGTGACCCGCTGTGGTGGCGGATCACCGGCGGGTTGATCGTGATACCCGCCCCAAGACAGCCGCCCCGGCGTCACCGAACACAGCCACCTGGCCCTGCCCGCCGCGTCCTCTATCGCGCGGTGAACCGGTCGATGCCGGCCGGAGGCGATCGAATTGCGGGGGTCGGCGTGTGCCTGCGGTACTCGGAAATGGAAGTGGTAATGGTGGTGACACCGGGCCGATATCCTGTGCATATTGTGGGGAGGCTGACCATGGACGATGCTCTGCAAATACCGCGTCTGAGAGCCACCGCAGACTTGGAACTCCGTCCATGGTCGTTGTCCGCGGCAGACCTCGAGCTTGTCAGGGAAGCCTATGCCGACGACCTGATTCCTATGACCACGGTGTCGGCGCCCTTCACGCGCGAGGCCGCAACGCGGTTTGTCGAACGCCAGTGGCAACGAGCGACCGATCGAGCCGGATACCCGATGGTGATCGTCCGGCGGCGGGACAACACACCAGTGGGAAGTATCGGCCTGTGGTTGAAGGATATCGACGAAGGCCGCGCATCACTCGGCTACTGGGTGGTCCGCTCTGCTCGCGGCCATGGCATCGCCGCGCATGCTCTGGCGGCAATGGCTACCTGGGCGCTGGAAGAGCTGCATATCCCACGGCTCCAGCTCTATGTGGAACCGTGGAACCGCGCTTCGATCCGCACTGCGGAGAGCGCCGGTTTCGAATGCGAAGGGCTCCTCAGATCGTGGCAGAAGGTCGGCAATCGACGCCGCGACATGTTCATGTACGCGCGCCTGGCGACGGGAACTCTCGCCGAGGCGGATCGGGTTGGCACCGGTTAGACCTCAATGACCGGTTGCCAGCGGTCGCGGGTGATCGTGGGCCGATATCACTGCTTGCACGGTGTTCGACAGGCCCCGGCGGTGCCGGGGTACTCGCCTCGCGGTCGACCTCTACGGCCTCGCTTGCGAAATTACTCGAGACTATGCTTGATCTGCGTTTGTACGCACAGCCAGTGGATAGATCCGCTCGAAAACATCTGATGAATTGCTCACCCTCTCGATGAGAGGACCGTCCGATGGGTTTTGCAGAGATGCGCCGGTTCCGGCGTGATCCGTTGGGTTTCCTCGAGAATCTGCGCCGGACCAGCCCGGTAGAGGTGTTCGGGCTGCCGTGGGGCGGGTGGTGTGTCGGAGATACGGGTCTAGCGCTGACGGTGTTGAGTGACCGCGCTTTCAATACGGGGAAGTCCGGTTTCTTCGGTTCTATGCTGCCTTCGCGGTCTGCTCAGGTCGATTTCGGCCGCGCGGTGCGCGCGATGCTGCGGACGCATACGCCCGCGTATCGCGAGTCCCTGGCGGCGGCGGTAATCGAAATGCCCTCCGTCACCCGCTGGCCCGCGGCGGGGGTCGAGCTGGTGTATCGGTGCACCGCGGACGTGTTGCTGCACCCCGATGGTTCTCCCGAGTTGCGGCAGCTACTGGAGCGAAATGCGCGTGTGGGGGCGCTTCGCCCGGCCCGAATGGCGCAGCGGGCGCGGGCGCAGCTGCTGCGCGCCAAGCTGTCCACCGCGCTGGACGAGCAGATCCGAGACCGGCGCAGCGCCACCGGCCGCACTGCGGACGCCGAACCACGGGATCTGCTCGATGCCGTGATCGGTGCCTGTCCGGACGGCGTCGCCGATACAACGGTGGCGCAGCTGTATGTGCTGATGTTCCGGTCCATTGTGGGACCGCTGGGCTACTCGCTCGCGTGGTCGGTGCTGCTGGGCAGTCTCCACTCTCCCGGCTCACCATGGCCTTGGCCCGTCGACTGGGTGGTACGTGAGGCCCTGCGGCACCGGCCGGTCTCCTGGATGGTCAGTCGTCCCGTCCCCTGTCCCGCGGAATTCGGGAGGATCGCCTTCCAGACCGGCGACTTGCTGTCCGTCAGCCCCTATCTGCTCCATCACGACAACAAGCACTGGACCAGGCCAGGGGCATTCCAACCCGACCGCTGGATTCGACCGAGCGAACACGGCCCATTTGTGCCCTTCAGTTACGGCCCCTTCACCTGTGCCGGCGCCGCGGTCGCCCACGATCTGGTCACCGATGCAGCCACCACCCTCATCGAGAACACCTCCCTGCGGGTCATCGGCGGCGGTGATACCCGCCCGATCGTGACCAATGCCGCGACCCCCAGGCCGTTCACCCTGCGGCGTACCCCCACAAGCCCTGTCCACGCCCGACCGAGCTCCAGGAAGGAGGTGACATCATGATCAAGGCATTGCGGTTCATCATCACCAACAAGCCGACCCGTACCTGGAACCCCGCTGAATACGGATGATTCTGCTACCGGCTGGATGGCTCGACCAACGCCAACCAGCTCCAGGTCATCGGTGGCGCCCCCGATGATATTCGTGTCCACCGGGGTTGTGGGAGTGAATGAAACGTCCCGAGATCCCCAACCTGTATGGCGGTGATTCGGGGACACCATCGTGATGGGACAAGATCGTCGACTACGTCGAGGGCGCGGTGTGGCCCAACGCTGAACCGACACCGCGTATCGAGCGGTTCTCAGCTGCTCGCAGCCGTGAAGCGTATCGACCCGAGTACTCCGTTCGCCGAGCAACTCGCCGCGGCGAGGCCGGGTGGTGTCATCCGGTCCAGAGGCTGTGCGCGCTGCGCTATCGGGTCGTAGAGATACCAGCCGCAGCCATCCATCGGTCGATGGCCTGCATGCCCTCAGGCGCCATGGCGCAGGTCACATGCTCGCCGCAGTGGAGAACGTCGACTGTGCTGTTCACGCCTCTGGCCGCCCATTCGGCGGAGAGTTTCTCGACGCCGCTGATCGGTATGAATTCATCCTCCGCGCCGTGCCAGAAGAAGATCGGGATGTTCGGTGTCAATTGTCCTGGCGTGGTGTCCTGGAAGATCCGATCGGCGAGATCGGTTTTGTAGAGCGAGCCGTCGGTAAGGGCGGTCAGTTTTATGGGTACGGCGCCCGCGGCCATCGCGGTGTATACGCAAGAATTCCTGAATTGCCTGGCCAGCTCGGCGCCGATCGGGTTCAACTGCTGTAGCGCGCCGGGGGTGGCACGCGCCAGGCCGAGCGCGCCGAACAGATAGAAGCCACTGGCGGCGAATTTTCCGTCCATCGGCCCTCGCAGTTGGTCCAGGTCGGTCGGCGCGCCGCCGGGCGCGGCGCCGATCAGATGCAGGTCCGGTGCGTATGTCGGCGCGAGTTGCGCCGCCCACACCGTGGCGATACCGCCGCCGCTGTAACCCAGCAGCGCAACCGGGCCCGACAGATTCGCAGCCGACAGGCGCAGTGCCGCGCGAATTCCGTCCAGGACGGCGCGCCCCTCGGTCGGGCCGTGTGCGTAGGCCATCCGCGGGCCCTCGTAATCGCTGATCACCAGGGCGTATCCCCGGCTCAACAGGGTTGGGCCGACCGGAGGAATCTCGGTGAAGTCGCCGTGGGTCATCTGATAGGACGGATTACACCGCACGCCGAGACCGTCGATCGCGAAGTTGTTGGCGATGATCCCACCGTTCCAGCGCGCCGGCTTCAGCACGGTGACGATGGTGGCGGACGGGGAGCCGTCGCCCGCAGTGGTCTTGTACCACGCCTGCCATGCTCGGACATCGCCGTTGTCGGGGAGCGGGACACTGATATCGGCATTAATCGGACGAGACGAAAGAATGGTGCCGTTCGGCATCGCATTCGTCACAGGGAATTTCTGATCGAGATAGGGATCTCCGGTCGGATCGGGCAGAAACTGCCCCTCATCGATCTCGGTATGCGCTCGACCTATCAGGTCGTTTTCCGCGATCGCCGGGATGTTCACCGATAAAAATATCGCTGCCGCCGCAGCCGCGATCATACCGGCTCGTGATATCTGACGCATGCTCGATTGATACCTCCACGGTGCAGCCCGAGGCGACCGGTGAGCTATCTGCAGGTCGAACCTGCCGGGCTTCTACGAGTTGTTTCAAACAATGAAAGAGATCAAAATCGGTGGAATCATATGTGGAATAGGTACGCCGGGAAGACGATGTGTGCCGGAAAACAATCGAGAGACTATCCGACAGCCAGCCGATCGGGCAACCAAACCGATCGGTACTGTATGATTTGTCACATCATTGATCGAATTGAATAGCGTGGAATGCAGGAGTTCTCTTCGGTCGAGGTGAGGCAAAGCGCAGCGGCGCAGGGACTGATCGCGCCCACATCATGCCGGGCGTGTGGTGATTGTCGATCGGGTCGGATCGGGCATGATCCACGCTCAACGGCGGTGTCGGCGGCTGGGTCGCGCACGCGAATTGCGGAACGCGAGAACCGCCCCGCGATCCGAGACATCAACGAACGAGCTGCGCGCTATTGCGGACAAGTTGCTCGGCGATCTCCGCGACGAGACAGCGGCAAGAAGAGTCGACAGTTCAATTTCACTGTCGACGTCGCTCACAGTTGGGTGCCCTCGAGACTCTCCCTCCACCAAGGCGTCTCGACGAACCCACGGCGGAGGACGAGCAGCACCACACTCGCGGTCCAGCCCTGCACCCCTTCCAGCCGGCCGAGCGTGTTGGTGGTGAAATCGAACAGATCCTGCGTGCTCGGCAGGATCAACTCGCACATCAACGCGTTGCTGCTCAGCATCGCGGCGACGTACCGCACGCCCCGGTAGCGGGAGAGGGTGCGCGCCACCGAGTCGAGGAACGGGGGTGAGACCGTGATGCTGAGGATGATCTCCGACTCGAATCCCAGCGCTGGCGCCGGGACCAGCGTGGTTACCAGGATGCAGCCGCGGCTCAGGAGCGTCTCGAACCGACGGCGGACGGTGCTCTCGTTGAGCCCCACCTCGGCAGCCACGGTCCGGAAGCTGGAGCGGCCGTCCTCGCGCATCAGCTCGACAATCTGACGGTCCGCCGAATCGAAGTGGCTGGGATCGCACTGGTGCGCCTCCGCCACCTGCTCCGGCGGGACGTCACTGAGCAGTTGCCGGCTCCAGTCGTGCGCCACTTTGTACACGTGCAGGGTCAGGTCGGTGTCGCAACGCAGCACGCCCTTGATGGCCAGGATTCCCTCGACGATCCGGCCCTGCAGCGACTCCTCGCGAGGCAGATTCAGCTCGGCCAGGATGTCGTACGCGCCGGTCACCAGGCCGAGGAAACGCAGATTGGTGTGCTGGACCAACTCGGTCAGCACCTCCATCTGGGTGCCTGGCGCGCAGGTGATCCGGAGGACGAACAGATCCGCTCCGGCGTGGTGGGTGCTGGGGACCACCGCGACCCGGACCACCCCGTCGCGTAGCAACTGCTGGCCGCGGCGAGCCACGGTCGCGACCGAACTGCCGGAGAGTTCCGCGATCTCCGTCCAGCTGGCTCGACCGTCGCCCTGCAACGCGGCGATGATCCGCCGATCGAGGTCGCCCAGGTGGTCGGTACTAGTCATCGGCGCCGACCTCGTGAAGGAAGTCTCGCACCACCTGTCGCCACTGCTCTGCCTCCTCGATCTGCGGTGAGTGCCCGGACTTTTCGAACACGACGAGCCTAGCGTCCGGAATCAGGGATGCGATGATCTCACTGCTCGCCACCGGCGTGATCCAGTCATGTCGGCCGACGGTGACGAGGGTCGGGCAGGTGATCCGGGACAGCAGCGGCTTGATGTCGTAGTTCGGCATGTTGACCGCGAACGCGTGGTTGTGCGTCTGGTACCGGTACGGCGTTGCCTCGACCCGCTCGGCCACCTTTGCCGGGTCGTACACGTGGTCATAGAGCGGCAGAATTTCTCGCCAGCAGTCGCGCAGGTCCTCGTCGTCGCGGGTCTGTCCGGTGTTGATTCGGTCTAGCTTGGCCAAGTCGATGGTGACCCGAGTTGAGGTCTCGGCGTTGTGGCGGGCCGCCTTGTCATTCTCGTGGTCGGCCGAGGTGTCGCGCAGGACGAGCGCACGCACCCGCTCCGGGTGACGGATCGCGTACTCCATCGAGATGAACCCGCCGTACGAGCCGCCGGCCATGACGAACCTGTCCACCCCGGCCCATTCGCGCAGCGCGTCCACGTCGGCCACCCACTGCTCATGGCTGAACGGCGGCCGCCCCTCGCTGACGCCGGATCCGCGGGCGTCGAAAGTGATCACTCGGAAGGTGTCCGCGAACGGGCTGAAAGTGGCGCGCGGTTCGGACCGCGAACCAAGGCCCGGCGCACCGTGATGGGTGATCATGACCGGGGCGTCATCCGGGCCGAAGACCTCGACCTCGAGTTCGTTGCCGTTGATGGTGAGCCGCACAGAACTTCCTTCTTCCTAGAGCTTCCTAGAGCGCGACGACGACGTCGTCGAGGGAGCGGGGGTACGCGGTGAACGGTCGGGCGCCGTCCTCCGTGATCAGCATCGAATCGGAGATGCGGTAGCCCCCGTGGCCCGGCACGTAGATGCCCGGCTCGTTGGAGACGATCATGCCGACGGCCAGCGGGGTGTCGTCGCCGTCGGAGAGCCACGGTGGCTCGTGCATGCCTAGGCCGATGCCGTGGCCCTGCCGGTGGCGCAGAAATTCCGCCAGTCCGGCGGTCCGGATCACGTCCAGGCACTCCTTGTTCGCCTGGGCGCAGGGCACGCCGGGGCGCAGCGCCTCGCCGCCGATCTGCTGGGCCTGCCTTACCGCCTCGTAGTAGCGGCGTTGCTCGGCGGTGGGCTCGCCGAGGATGAACGTGCGCTCCCCCTCGACGAACCGGCCGCCGACCGCGCAGCCGAGGGAGAGCATGAACACGTCGCCAGGGCGCAGCCGGTAACCCGAGGGCAGCGCGTGCGGGCGGGCGCTGTTCGGCCCGGCGTAGACCAACCCGCCGGCCAGCGGCGAGACCACCACCACGTCGGCGTGCTCGGCGTACATCGTGTGGGTGCCGACCCCGGTGATGTGGCCGGCCAGCTCGGCCTCGCTGGGTAGGTCACCGCCGGCGGCCAGCGCATCCTCGATCAGGGTGCGGCCGGCGGCCAACATCAGGTCGGTGATCCGGGCCGCCTCGGTATGCAGGGCGATCTCCTCCGGTCGCTTGCGTAGCCGGGTCCGGGTGAGCAGGTCGGTACGGACCAGGGTGGCGCCCGGGAAGGCCGTGGTCACCTCGGCCAACCGGTCCACACTCATGCTGCCCGCGTAGCCGATCCGGCCAGCCACCCGATCGAGGTAGGTGAACGGTGGGTGGAGCCCGGGGAACTCCGGGTAGGCGACCAGCTCGGCCATGGTGTGCTGCGCCTCGGCGTGCTCCCGCTCCAGTTCAGGCAGGAGCAGCCGGGTGCTCCCGTTGACCGGGAGCAGCACCGCCACCGGCCGCTCGCCGGGGTGGTGGAAGAACCCGGTCAGGTAGGCGACATCCGACGGATCGTCGGCGAGTATCGCGTCCAAGCCCAGCCGGGTCAACTCGCCACGGAGGTCGTCTTGCAGAGCGGTGTAGAAGGTGGTGGGCAGCCGTTGAGTGTCCAGCATGGACTAGTCCTCCCGGGTACGAGGATTGCGGGCGTCGTTGTACGCGATCGAAATCAAGGTCGCCGACACCACCAGGGCGAGCATGGCCAGCGACGGGAACAGAGTGGTCCACCAGGCGCTGGACATCGCCCCGGACTGCTGTGCCTCGTAGAGGATCCGTCCCCAGGACCAGCTGGTCGGGTCGCCGAGGCCGAGGAAGGCCAGGCCGGCCGCGGAGAGTACGGCCCGGGAGGCGGTCAATACCACGGAGACCACGATCACTGGGGCGACCGCGGGCAGCAGATGCTTACGGATGATCCAGACGGGCGACCCGCCGGTGAGCCGGGCCGCGTCCATGTACGGCAGTTGGACTTCCGACAACGCCTGGGAACGGACCACCCGGGTCACCTCGGGCCAGGAGAAGAACGCGATGACCAGCACGACGGTGACCAGACTCGGGCCGGCCAGCGCCGCGACCAGGATCATCAGCGGCAGCACCGGCAGCGACAGGCAGAGGTCGACCACGGTGCCGATCATCGTGTCGGCTTTCGGGAAGTAGGCGCCGAGCACCGCGATCAGCACGCCGAGCATGATCGCCAGCGCGGAGGACAGCGCAGCGACCACGATGCTGATCCTGGTCCCCCAGACCACCTCGGCGAAGATGTCTCGGCCGAGGTTGTCCGTACCGAACCAGTGTGCGCCGGAGGGCGGGTGCAGCACCTGGTCGCCGTACCCGGACGGGAAGTCCGCTATCAGCGGCGCGCAGACGCCGACGATCAGCAGCAGGGCCAGGATCCCGGCCGCGATCAGACCGATCGGGTTGCGTCGAAAGGCCGACCAGGTGGCCCCGGCGGCGGACACTTGGTCGGTGGCGAACGTCTCCAGCGGCTCGGCGGTGACACCGGTGGCGGTCATGTGGTTCTCACTCTCGGGTCGAGCAGGCCATACGCCAGGTCGGTCAGCACGTTGGCGACCACCACGGCGGCGGCGAGCAGTACGAACGCGCCCTGGAGGACCGGGAAGTCGAGCTGGGTGACCGCCTCGTAGATGCCCCGACCGATCCCCGGGTAGGCGAAGACGGTCTCGGTCAGCACCGCCCCGCCGACCAGGAAGCCCAGCTGCAGCCCGACCAGCGTGGTGGTGGGCAGCAGCGCGTTGCGCAGCCCGTGTTTCCAGACCACTTTCCGGTTCGGCAGTCCCTTGGCCCGGGCCAGTACGCAGTAGTCCTCGCCGAGTGATCCGATCAGGGTGGAGCGCAGGGTCAGTACGTACGAGCCGAGCTGCACCAGAACCAAGCTGAAACAGGGCAAGATCAGGTGCGCTAGGACGTCGCCGTACCACGCCGCGCCGTAGACCCCGGGACTGTAGGCGCCACCGATAGGTAACCAGTGAAACTGCAGCCCGAACACGAACAGCAGGGAGATGCCCACGCTCGGGACGAACAGCGACTGGCCGGTCACCCCGCCGACCTGGACCAGTCGGTCCAGCACGCCGTGCGGGCGGGTCGCCGCAATCACCCCGAGCGGGATGCCGACGGCGACCGTCACCAGCAGTGACGTGATGGTCAACAGCAGGGTCCACGGCAGGCGCCCCATGAGCACATCCGTGACCGAGATCTGCTGAGTGAACGAGATCCCCAGGTTGCCGTGCAGCAACTGCCACAGATACTTGCCGTACTGGGCGAGCAGCGGCTGGTCCAGACCGTACTGCTGCAGCAGGATCTGGCGCGCTTCCGGCGTCATATTCGGACTGGCTACCGCCAGCGCGGGGTCACCCGGCAGCAGCCGGAGCAGGAGGAAGGTAACCGTGGCCGCGAACCACAGGGTCAATACTCCCCTGCCCAGCCTGCGCACCGCGAATCGGACAACCTGGGGCATCGGCGTCAGCTCTTCGTCACGTTGGCCAGCGACTGCGGATCCACCAGGGAGAGCAGTTCACTGGGCTTGATCACGAACCCGGACCACTTGTCGCTGTGCGCGCTGTACAGGTTCTGCATGTACATGACGTTGTCGTAGACGTTGTCGTGCACCAGTTTCGCGGCCTGCTGGATCAACCGCTTCTGCTCGACCTGGTCGGTGGTCGTCTGTGCATTAATGATCAATGCGCTCAGCACTGGGTCGTCGACCTTTCCGTAATTGATCGCGCCCTCGGGCAGGAAGGCCAGCGCCATGTTGGTGGTCGGGTCATCCATGATGGCGAAGTTGCCCGCGTAGATGTCGTAGTCACCGGCTGCCGTCCTGGCCAGGTACGTATTGCGGTCCATACCCTGCAGGTTGATGGTGATGCCGGCCTTGGCCGCGTCGTCCTTGACCATGGTCGCCCACTGGGAGGTGACCGCGTCCTGCAAGGAGTAGATCATCGTCAGCGCGAGGGTCTTGCCGGGTCCGTAGCCGGCCTCGGCGAGCAGTTGTTTCGACAGGTCGGGGTCGAAGCTGTACTCCTGCAGCGACGGGTCGGCAAAGTTCTTCAGCACGGGCGGGATCGGGCTGGAGCCGGTGCTGACCGCTTGACCCTGGAGCACCACCGAACGGATCGCGTTGTAGTCCACCGCGTGTGCCAGGGCCTGCCGGACCATGAGGTTGTCCAGGGGCTTGCGGGTCATGTTGTACGCCATGTGCGCGTACCCGAGGCCCGGCACCTCCTCGACTTTGATCCCGCTGGCTGCCTGCAGGTTCTTCACCTGCGCCGGCGGCAACGCGTTGGCGATCAGGTCAACGTCGCCGTTCTTCAGCGCGAGGATCTCGGTGTTGACGTCCGGGTAGACCCGGTACACGATCTTCGACGCCGTCGGGGTGTTGTTCGGAGCGAACGGGTACGGGGTAACCCGCTCCAGGGTGTAACTCTGCCCCTTGGCGAAGCTGGTCAACTTGTACGGGCCGGCGCTGACCCAGTTGCTGTTGTTGGCGAACGTGGCCACGCTGCCGGCCGGCTCGAAGACGTGCTGCGGGACCACGTTCATCCAGAACCCGGCCTCGCTGACCACGGTCGAGTCCGGGGTCTTGAGCGTCAACTCGACCCGGGTCGGCGACGGCGCCGAGGCGGAGTCGACGTTGACCAGTTGGCCGTAGGTGGTGTTGCCGGCCGGCTTGTCCTTCAGGATGGCGTTGATGGTGTAGGCGACATCGCTGGCGGTGACCGGCTTGCCGTCGCTCCACTTCATGTCGTCGCGAAGTTCGTAGAACCCGGTGCTCGGGTCGCTGTAGCCGAACGACTTGGCCAGGGATGGCTGCTTGGCGCCGTTGGCGTCGATGGTGAGCAACCGCGGATACATCAGGCTGGTGATCCAGTTGTCGGTCCGGCTGTTGCCGACCAACGGGTTGAAGTTGACCACATCGGTGGTGGTCGCGATGGTCAGTACGGCGTCGCTGCCGCTGGCCGAGTTCGACGGGGCGGACGGGCCGCAGGCGGCGACCGCGGACGCCACGACGAGGGCGGCGACCGCGACGAGGGGAAGACGAACACGCATTTAGACCCAGACCTCCTCGAGGACACGGAGGGTGTTACCGCCGACGACCTTACGGATCTCGTCGTCCGAGTAGCCGTGGCTGACCAGCCATCCGATGATGTTGTAGAAGCACTCGGCGGGGTTCTCCAGGCCGTCGACGTACTCCACCTTCGGGTGTTCGACGTGACCGTGCGCCTGAGCGATGGACAGGTTGCTGGAGAACGCGTTGTGCAGACCGACGTGGTCACCGAAGAGGGTATCCGGACCGAACGTCACGTGGTCGATGCCGATCTTGTCGACGAGGTGCGTGAAGTGGTCCATCACCGACTCGAGCGAGTGGCTCGGGTGCGCTGCGGACAGGGTGGTGTGCGGTGCCGCCTCGATCCCGATCACGCCGCCGCGCTCGGCACACGCCTTGATCAGGGCGTCCGGCTTCATCCGGTTGGTCGGCCACACCTCACGGGAACCGCAGTGGGTGATCAGAACCGGCTTCTTGGAGTAGTTGATGACGTCCAGCGCGGTGCGGTCACCGGAATGCGAGATATCGATGGCGAAGCCGAGCTTGTTCATCCGTTCCACGGCCCGCTCGCCGAAGTAGGTCAGGCCGCCGTCGCCCCGCTCCTTGAGCCCGCTGCCGAGGTAGTTGGACTCGGAGTAGGCGATGCCGATCTGCCGTACGCCGAAGCCGTACAGCACGTCGAGCCGGTCCACCTCGTTCTCGATCGGGGTGGCCGCCTCCAGCGCGAAGACGTGGGCCAGCCGGCCGGTCTCGTGCGCGTAGTAGATGTCCTCGAGCGACTCCGCCTTGATGACGTAGTCCTGATGGGCCAGGTCGGCCATCCGGACGCCGAGATCGAAGAGCACGTCCTGGTATTTCCAGCCGGCGTCGCTGGAGATGCAGCACGTGCCGTCCATCCCGTTGTCGAAGACCGCGGTCATGCCGGAACGGGCCAGGCCCTGGTATCCGGTTGGTTCCCGGCCCTGCCGGATGTGCTCGCGGAGCTGGCCCATGTCCTCCGGGAAAATCTGGACATGGTCGTGCAGGGAGATCACGATCTCGTCGGTGAGCAGCCGAACGGTTCGCATCCGCTGGCTGTCCGACAGTTCCAGGCCCTGGTAGGCGGGCACCCGGCTGATCTGTTCGGCGTACTTGAAGACCTTGTAGTCCTTGCCCGGTTCCAGATAGTCGTAGGCGGTGTAGCCGGTGTATCGCTTTGCGCTCTCAAGCATTGATGCTCCCTGTCGGCAGTAGCGCGACGTCAACATTTTGGTGATTCTTGGTGTCATCCATTTCGGCACCCGGTGATGTCGCAATGTTGTCGCCGCCGCCGGTGGTACCAGCAGCGGGGTGACCCATGCAAGGCTTGCAATAATCCGGTGCAGAAGTCAAGATGCAAAAGAGAAATCGGCACCAGAGGTGCTAGATGTGTGATCTACGGGCAGAAACGCCCGAATTATTTACCAGAAGGAAACACATGGGTGACCCTCCCGACTCCGCGTTGCATATCCGCGGCCTTTCGGTCACTTTCGGTACCCGTCGCGGGCCGGTACCGGCGGTCGTCGGCGTCGACCTCGATGTTGCCCCGGGTGAACTGGTGGGGCTGCTCGGCGAATCCGGCTCGGGCAAGTCGGCCGCCGCCCGGGCGATGATGGGACTCTCCGCCCGCAACGCCACGGTCGCCGCCGACCGGATCCAGCTCGGCGGCACCGATCTGCTCGCGCTGCCCGACCGGCAACGCCGGGAGATCCAGGGCAACCGGATGAGCATGGTCTTCCAGGATGCGCTCTCCGCGCTGAACCCGGTGCTGTCCATCGGAGACCAGCTCGGCGAGTTGTTCCGCGAACACCGGAACGCCTCCCGCCGGCAGGCCCGGTCGGCCGTTATCGAGTTGCTCGGTGAGGTCGGCATTCCGGCCCCGGCGAGCCGGGTCGACGACTACCCACACCAGTTCTCCGGCGGCATGCGGCAACGCATCCTGATCGCGATGGCGATCGCACTCCGCCCCGAACTGGTGATCGCCGACGAGCCGACCACCGCACTCGACGTGACCGTCCAGGCCCAGATCCTGGACTTGCTGAACAAGCTGCGCCGCGAACTGAACATGGCGGTACTGCTGATCACCCACGATCTCGGAGTGGTCTCCGAGGTGGCCGACCGGGTGATGGTGATGTACGCCGGTCGGGTGGTGGAGGCGGGCGGCGCCGACGATCTGCTGAGCCAGCCGGCCCACCCCTACACCGAGGCGCTGCTTCGCTCGGTGCCCCAGGTCGAGCAGCGTGGCCAGGACCTGTACGCCATCCCGGGCAGCCCACCCAGCCCGGCGCATCAACCGGCCGGCTGCCCATTCCATCCCCGGTGCGCGATGGTCATCGACCGCTGCCGGACCGAACGTCCCGAGCTGACCGTCGTCTCCGCCGGCCGGACCGCGGCTTGTCACCGAACCGAGGAGGTCCGCCATGCCCACGTCACCGGGTGACCTGGTGCTCGACGCCCGAGACCTGCACAAGACGTACAGCACCGGCCGGTCCGGTCTGCGCCGGTCCCGGGTCAGCGCGGTGGACGGGGTGACCCTGCGGCTGCACGCCGGTGAGTCGTTGGGCATTGTCGGCGAATCCGGCTGCGGCAAGTCCACGCTGGCCCGAATGCTGGTCGGCCTGGAAAGGCCGGACTCCGGCAGCATCGAGATCCACGGTAGGGACGTCACCCGGGTCCGGGGGCGCGACCGGCGGCTGCTGCGCCGGCAGGTGCAGATGGTCTTTCAGGACCCGTACACCTCGCTGGACCCCCGGATGAGCGTGCTCGACCTGATCTCCGAACCGCTGGTGGTGCACCAGCGGGTGTCCGGCGGCGCGGCCCGCCGGGACAAGGTCGCCGAACTGCTCAGCCTGGTCAATCTGGCGCCCGAACTGATGCACCGCTATCCGCACCAGTTCTCCGGCGGGCAACGCCAGCGGATCGGCATCGCCCGGGCACTCGCGCTCGATCCCGAGGTGCTGGTCTGCGACGAGCCGGTCTCCGCGCTGGACATGTCGGTCCAGGCGCAGGTGGTCAACCTGCTGCGCGACCTGCAACGGCGGATGGGCATCGCGCTGCTGTTCATCGCCCACGACCTGTCGGTGGTCCGGCATGTGGCGGACCGGACCGCGGTGATGTACCTGGGCCGGCTCGCCGAGATCGGCGACACGACCACGGTGTACGAGGATCCAGCCCACCCGTACACCCGGGCGCTGCTGTCGGCCGCACCGGTAGTGGACCGTAGCCGACGCCGGCTGGCTGATCGGATCATGCTCGCCGGTGACCCGCCCAGCCCGACCAATCCGCCCACCGGCTGCCGATTCCACACCCGCTGCAGGTTCGCCCAGCAGCGGTGCGCCGAGGAGCAGCCGGTGCCGCGCCCGCTCGACTCCGGCCTGGACCGGACCGTAGCTTGCCACTTCGCCGAGGAGATATCGGCCTCGGTGGTACCGCCGACGCAGGTCGGCCGACCGGCGACCGTCAGGTGACGACCCGCACCACGCAACATGGGTCAGCCATGACCACTTCCGTGACGCAGGAACGCTACCGGCGCGGGAAAGCGAATTGTGCGAACGGCCTTTCTGGCGGTAGCGGGCGAGCGGCTGCAGTGTTGTGCGGTGCACTTCGGTCGCCGGAAGGGGTTCGCAGTCGACACAGGCGAGCCTGGTTCGAGCCACGACGTTCCGGAGGATGAGGCGAAAAGCGCGCTCCCACGCCCGATTACGTCTCAGCCGGAACGTCGGACCAGGCTCGCCACTCGCAGATCACGCATCCGTGTCAGATGCGCCGACATTGCGGCAGTGGCGAGTTGGCTGTTGCCCGCGCGTACGGCGTCGAGCACCGCTTCATGTTCCTCGATCGTTCGGTCGACCATCTTCGTCGATGATCGGTTCGGCCGGTATACCGTCAGGAGATCGTCGAGCTGATCCAGTGTCGAAGCGATGACCTCGCTGCGGGCGGCCGCCCGCAGCGCGCGATGGAACTGCTCGTTCAACGCGCTGTGCGTGGCCGGGTCTTGTGCCGCGCGCCGCGCCTCGAGAAGATGTTCGAGCCGTTCGAGGTCGACACTGCCGCGGCGCTCCGCCGCTAAAGCTGCGGCGGTCGTCTCGAGGGGGATACGGGCCTCGTAGATCGCGAGGATTTCCTCCGGCGAGCGCTCCCTGACCACGAACCCGCGTGCCGACCGTTCGATCAGCCGGTCCTGCGCGAGCCTGGCCAGCGCCTCACGCATCGGCGTCCGGGAAACCCCGTATATCTTGCCGAGCGCGGTCTCGAGCAACACCGTCCCCGGCGGGAACCGCCCGCCGAGCAGATCGGATTTCACTCGAAGGTAATGCATATCAGGCGACGATCCACCACCGATGTCCTCCGCGCCCAACCATGCCTCCCACCCGCGCCAATTCCGGCAGCAACACTTTACCCGGCCCCGCACCACGTCGCGGCATCGATTTCAGAGGTTGTTGCGCGGTCGCTGAATACATCCGTGATCACAGCAGGCTGAGTTCTGCCTCGTCCCGCCGCGGACATCGATGCGTTCCTTCGATGCCTTCGAGCAGGTCCGCGCCGAGCTGTCCGTGTGCGTGATGTCCAGTCCTTGCCAGGCGGTTCTCGTGCACCCACCGAGCCCGGAATCATGAGGGGTGAGAATTCGAACCACGCGGATTCTAAGGCTGTCGTCTGGTGCGCCAGGTGAGAAAAATATCGAAGTGTTGGCGTCATCCGACGGCACTTACATCCGAGTAGCGTATACGCTCGTATACACGCCTCGATCGAAGGAGGCGCATGATCGACGATGTCCTGCGGTCCCGCTCGGCAAACCACGGCGCCGTCCCGGTCGAGGTTCGGCTGGTCCGGCGTTGGAGTGTGGACCTGGTGCTGATCTCCAGCTGTCTCTGTTACTCCTGACCAGGCTCGAGCCGCTCGCGATGCGGTGTCACCGCAACGGCCCGACCGTCCCCCGAATTCTCGAGAAGACCGCTTCTCGTCTCCGCGCCGCCCAACGGAGGTGGCTGCTTCCTCCTTGATTCCTCCTCTGTGCCGAAAGGCAGTTACCGCCATGTCCGATCCTTCTCGACGTATGCATCTCGGCCTGACCATTTGGCCGACCGGGTTCCATCCCGCGGCCTGGCGAATTCCCGGGGCGCCCAGCGATGGCAACTCGAACCCCGTGCTGTTGCAGCAGGCCGCACATACCGCCGAGCGCGGGTTGTTCGACTTCTTCTTTATCGGAGATCGATTGGTGGGGCTGACCGCCTCCCAGTTCGCGGCGCCCAACGAGGTCTTGCGTCCGGAAGCTTTGACGCTGGCATCGAACATCGCCGGGGTGACCGAACGGATCGGCTTGATCACCACGATCAACACCACGTATTCCGACCCGTACAACGTCGCGCGGGCGACGGCGACGATCGATCACCTCAGCCGAGGCCGGGTGGGGTTGAATATCGTGACAGGGAAGAACGCGGAAGCGGCTCGGAACTTCGGCCGCGACCAGCATTGGGACAACGACCGCCGATATGACTGGGCCACCGAGTACATCCAGGTCCTGCGGCTGCTGTGGGACAGCTGGGAGGACGACGCCCGCATCGCGAATCCCGGCACAGGCCAGTTCGTGGATCCCGAACGGGTACATCGGATCGACTTCCGGGGCGAGTTCTTCTCCGTCGACGGACCGCTCAACGTCGAACGTCCCGTCCAGGGACAGCTTCCGATCGTCAACGCGGGAGCGTCCGAGCGATCCCGCGAACTCGGAGCCGAGTACTCGGACCTGCGGTTCACCAACTCATCGCAGCTCGGGCTCGCCGGTGCCCGTGCGTACTACGCGGACCTGAAGAGCAGGTTGCCCAAGTATGGTCGCGCGGCCGCAGACCAGCTCGTTATTCCTGGCATGGCGATCTATGTCGAGGAGACCGAGCGGGAAGCGCGCACGGCGTACTCGACCTTGCAGGGATTACTGGAGACCGGGTCGGCTGGGCGCGCGCAGTTGTCCGAGGTGCTCGGCACCGATCTCACCGCGACGCGGGGCGACGCGGCGTTCGGTGATGTCATCGAGCTGGCTGATCTCGCCCCGGAAGCACGCAGGCTCGTGGAGTCGGCTCGCGAACTCTACGGACGTGACGGGGTGACGGTCGCGGAGGTTACCGCCACCCTAGTCCGCAATGGTCTGTTCAAGGAGGTCGTCGGGTCGCCGACGCAGGTGGCGGATGTCCTCGAGGAGTGGTTCGAAACCGGCGCGGCCGATGGGTTCATGATCTTCCCGCCGCGGGTGCCGCACAGCATCGAGGCGTTCGTAGATCTCGTGGTTCCCGAGCTGCAGCGGCGGGGGTTGCACCATCGGGAGTACGCGGGGACGACGCTGCGCGATCACCTCGGCTTACGGCGGCCCCGTAACCGGTTCGCCGTGACGGCCGAACGCGCGGCGGTGTCCGAATGATCGAGTCGCCGGTGCCGGTGTTCGTCAGCGTGGCGGAACTTGCTGGTCTGCTCCAATCGAATCCTGGCGGCGTGCGGCTGCTGGAGATCCGCGACGAATCGCACGGGTCGGCGGCGGCCGGTCCGCTCGATCACCTGCCCGGGGCGGTTGCCGTCGACCTGGCCACGGAACTCGCCCGCACGGACGCACCGTTGACGCAGGGCCGACGCCCGCTCCCCCGTGTCGAGGACCTGCAGCGGGCGGCCCGGCGCTGGGGCCTGCGCGACAACTCCACAGTGATCGTTTACGACGACCGCGGTGGGCTGGTCGCTGCCCGAGCTTGGTGGGTATTGCGCTGGGCGGGGGTGGCCCGGGTCGGCATCCTCGAGGGAGGGCTGCGGGCCTGGACTGCTGCGGGCGGGACAGTGGGCCCGGCTGCCGAGCACATCACCCCCGGCGACGTGACGCTACGGGCGGGGCAGTTGCCCGAGCTCGACGCCGACGACGCCGCGGCGCTCGCCGCCCGCCACCTGCTGATCGACGCGCGCGCCGAGGAGGCCTACCGCGCGGGACACATCCCTCGGTCCCGCAACATCAGCTCCCGCGACGCGCTCGCACCCGACGGCACGTTGCGCGCCGGTGCCGAGTTGCGCGCCCGGTATCGCGTCGCCGCCCTCGACGCGCCGGTCCCCGGTATGTCCTGCGGGGGTGGCGTGGCCGGCGCGTTCGGGGTCGCGGTCTTGGCGCACCTCGGCTTCACGGCTCCGCTGTATGTCGGCTCGTTCTCCGCTTGGAGCGCCGATCCGCGCCGCCCGATCGAGGCCGGACCGGAACCCGATCTGCTCCCAGCGGAGCGTGCGCGATGACCGACCTCGGTCCCGTCGGCACGACGTTCGTCACCGCCACGTCCATCGATGAGGATCAGTTCACACTGCCCGGGATCTCCGCGGCCGGTGACGCACTGCTGGACGCGGATCGCAGGCTGGCGCTGCGCTTCCGCGGCGCGGTCCTGGCCGGACGGCTCGCTGTGGCGGTGATCGTGCTCGGGGCTTGGCAGCTGTCCTCGGACCGGGTCGTCCCGTCGTTCTACGTCTCCTCGCCCGCCGCGATCGCTGGCCGGCTCGTCGACCTCGTCACTACCGGAGAGCTGTGGCCGCATCTCACCGAGACTCTCATCGAGGTGGGCGCCGGCCTGCTCGTAGGTGTCCCCGTCGGAGTGGTTCTCGGCGCTGCCCTCGGCTTCTCCCAACTGCTCAGCGGATGGCTACTGCCCTATGTGATGGCGCTCTACAGTCTCCCGCGAGTTGCTTTGGCGCCGTTGTTCATCGTGTGGTTCGGCGTTGGTCTGCTGTCGAAGATCACCATGGTCGTGACCATGGTCCTCTTCGTGATCTTCTACAACGTCTACCAAGGTGTGCGAGAGATCGACACCGACCTACTCGACGTGGCCCGCTCGTTCCGCGCCAGGAGCTGGCAGACCGCGCTGTGGATCGTCCTGCCCTCGCTGGTCCCGTGGCTGATCACCGCACTGCGGCTGTCCATCGGCATCGCACTCATCGGGGCCGTCATCGCCGAGATGATCGCCGCGAGCGCGGGACTCGGCTACTACATCAAATACGCCTCCGGGTTGCTGGACGTGACCGGCGTCTTCGCCGGGCTGGCCGTCATCACTGTTCTGGCGACCGGCCTCGACCAGCTGTTGAAGTGGGCCGAGCGGCACGTAGTGCGCCGGCACTGACCGACTTTCGAAAGAACTTCCGCGTAGAACGAAGGAACAACCAATGAGCGGCATCAAGCCGTGGCGATGGATCGTCGCGCTCACCCTCACCCTCACCGCCGTGCTCGCCGCCGGCTGCTCCACCGCTTCCGGCGCGCCGACCATCCGGGTCGGCGTCGTCTGCGGCGGCATCGGCCTGGCCGCACTCACCATCGACGAAGGGGGTTTGCCAGACGGAGTTCAGGCGCAACAGGTGTGTTTCGACAGCGGCTCCAGCGCCGTCCAGGCACTCGCCGGCGGGAGTATCGACGCCTTCGTCGGATCCGCTGACCACATCGTGAACAACCGCGCCAAGGGGTTCGACGTGAAAGGCTACGCGGTGGTCAGCGAGAAACCGCCGTACTCCCTGGTGAGCCCGGCCTCGGCGTCGGTGGAGCGGGTCACCGACCTCGCGGGGAAATCGGTCGCCGTGACCGCACCAGGAAGTCTGTCGGACACCGAACTCCAGCGCGCGGCGGCCGAGGCGGGCATCCCCTACAAGGGACTGCACGTGGTGGCCGCAGGTACCGGGGCGACCATGCAGGCCACGGTCGAGAAGGGGGGCGCCGCCGCCGGAATGGTCAGCGATCCCCTGCTCACGACTATGGTCCAGTCAGGCGAGTTCACCGTGACCTGGAAGCCGTCGTTCCGTTTCATCGCCCTGACCGTGATCGCCAGGTCGTCGTGGGTAGACAGTCACAAGCCCGCAATGCAGGCATTCCTGACGGCGGTGCGGGCCACCCAGGAGCGGGCGAAGTCGGACCCGCCGGGCACGCTGGCCACCGCGCGAAAGCAGGCACCCGCCCTGAGCCCGCAGGTGCTGACGGCGGTACTGCAGGCGACGCTGGATCAGGCGCCCCCCGGGCTCACCATCGATGAGGGCCTCTACCAGGACACCGCCGACGTGCTGGTTCAGGTCGGACAGGCGCAGCGGGACAAGATCCCGTCGTTCTCCGACGCTTTCGACTTCAGCCTCTTGGGACACCGATGACCGCGCTCCGCCCGCGTGACTCCCGCACCGTGCTGTCCTCCCGGCCTGCCGACGTCGCCGTGCGCGATCTGCGCGTCGCCTATCGCACCCGCGACGGCCGCCATCTCGCGCTCGATGGAGCGGATCTCACCGTCGGCGCCGGCGAGTTCGTCGCTCTCGTCGGCCCCAGCGGATGTGGCAAATCGACACTGCTGAAAGCGGTCGCCGGGCTCGTCGAACCGGCGACCGGTGGGGCGTCGATCGGTGGGCGGCCCGTCGTCGGGCCGCCGCCAGGGGTCGGAATGGTGTTCCAGAACGACGCGCTGTTGCCGTGGCGGACCGTCTACGAAAACGTGCGCTTCCCGCTCCAGGTCGCCGGTGGCCGCCGGGCCGAGCAGGACGCGCGGATTCGCGACCTGCTCGACCAGGTGGGTCTCGCCGAGTTCGCCGGCTACCTGCCGCAGCAGTTGTCCGGCGGCATGCGCAAACGCGTCGCCCTCGCGCGGACACTCGCCGCGGATCCTGTCCTGTTCCTCATGGACGAGCCGTTCGGTCCCCTCGATGCGCTGACCCGGCGGCGTATCGGTGCCGAGTTTCTGCGACTGTGGGAGACCTTGCGAACAACGGTGATCTTCGTGACTCACGACGTCGACGAAGCTCTCCTGCTCGCCGACCGGGTCGTCGTCATGAGCCCGGCACCCGGGCGTGTGCACCGGGAATTCCCGGTCACCCTCGAGCGCCCGCGCAACGCCCGCGAGCTGAGGTTCACCCCGAGATACCGGGATCTCCACGACGCCATTTCCGACGCGCTCGGCGTTTCGGGCTGAGCCGGTGTCTCACGGCTTTCGTGCCGAGATGGTCGTTGTCCGGATGGATAATGGGAAGATGCACCCGCACGGGACGCTGTCCAGGTCGGGAAAGGGTTTGAGCAGGGCCGAACTGCTGGCCGCGATATCGCTTGCGATCGACCTCGGTCTGGGGCAGCCGATGGAACACATGCTTCGGTCGTCCTTGATCGCGACGCGGATCGCCGAGCGGATGGGGCTCGACCCGCGACAGCGAGCGACCGTGTACTACGCCAATCTGGTCGGGTGGATCGGTTGTCACGCCGACTCTCACGAACTCTCGGCGCTCTTCGGTGACGACATCGCCTTCCGGGCCGACACCTACACGGTGGACATGACCGGCCTGCCGTTTCTGCGGCTGATGATGAGTCATGTCGGACGCGGATTGCCAGGCTGGGAACGTGGCATCCGCGCCACGGCGTTTCTGGTCACGGCGCGCAGCCAGGTCGCCACACTGATCCAGTCGCATTGCAGTTCCGCCGGGGTTCTCTCCGATCGGATGGGCTTGGACGGGCAGGTCGGAAAGGCTCTGGCCTACGTCTTCGAACGCTGGGACGGCCGGGGGTTGCCCAACGGTTCCCGCGGAGAGGATATCCCGGTCGAGATCCACATCGCTCACGTCGCGGACGTCGTCGAGGTGCACCTGCGGACGGGCGGGCTCGAGCACGCGAAGGATGTCCTCCGTTCTCGGCGCGGCAGTCAGTTCAGCCCAACTGTGGCGGCGGTGTTCGATCGTGACGCGGCGGACATCGTGGACGGGTTGCTCGAAATCGACGTCTGGACCAGTGCGTTGGCCCAGGCACCGGATCGTGACCGAACCCTGACGGACGAGGAGAGCGACGAGTTACTCGAGGCCATGGCTGACTTCGTCGATCTCAAATGTCCGTTCACTCTGGGGCATTCGCGTGGCGTCGCGAATCTGGTGGCCGGGGCGGCCCGACACCTGGGCATGTCGCCGTCGGACATCACGCAGCTCTACCGTGCCGGCCTGGTGCACGGCCTCGGCAAAATGGGAGTGTCCAACCAGATCTGGGAGAAGAAGGGGCCGCTCACTACGGCCGAATGGGAACGGGTACGGATGTATCCGGATCTGACCGGCCGGATACTGAGCCGAGTCAACGGCTTGGAGTCGGTGGTGCCCGTCGCGATGAAGCATCGGGAACGGATCGACGGGTCCGGCTTTCCCCGGGGGATCACCGGCGCGGAGTTGACCGCGCAGGACCGGCTGCTTGCCGCAGCGGAGGCTTATCAGCGACTGCTCGAGCCGCGTCCCCACCGGCCGCCGCACGATCCTCGGGGTGCTGCTGATCAGCTACAAAAGGATGCGCGCGCCGGACGCTTCGACGCCGAGTCGGCTGCGGCCGTGCTTGCGGTGGCCGGTCCGCGGATATCGCGGCGGACGTCCTGGCCCGCCGGGCTGACCAGCCGCGAGGTCGAGATCCTGCGACTCGTCGCGCGGGGCCGGTCGAACCGAGAAATCGCCGCCGAACTGTTCATCGCCGAGAAAACGGCACGCAACCACATCGAACGTGTCTACGCCAAACTCGGCGTCAACAACCGCACGCAGGCCAGTCTCGCAGCGATCGATCGCGGCCTGGCGGGCTTCCGGGTCAACGCGGCCGTGGGAAAGTGAAAGTATCCGCCGCGCCGGATACTTCAGCGCGGCAACCGCAAACCACCAAGGATGCTGCCCGGCGCGATGTGGCTCGGCACAAAGTCGATGCGCGCCCGGGTGGACGGCTGGCGGACGGGCAGATCAGCGTGCGAAACGCGCCGAATACCCGGCTGATCGGCACGGTTGGGACCCGATAACCGGTTGGCCGAGCCGACAGCGCGCGTCCGGTTCGTGGCCCAGACATCGACCTGGCACCGTTTCGGCCCACCTGCACTCGTCCTGACGGGCCGGTGTGGACGTCGGGCTGTGCAATCGGAAAACGTCGATGTCGCACGCCTGGGGCCCGCCGACCTCTGTTCAGACATCGGGCGGGACCGGCTGCGCTGGGCCTTCATCACCGGGGTGCGCCGGGTCGGGACCGCCGGTCCAAGACCCATACTGTGGCCAGCATGAGGCCAACGGCAAATGAGGCGAGCGCGAGGAGACTGGCGCCGGTGCTTCCGTGGAAGGTGTCGCGGTAGGCGGACATGGCCGGCAGCGTGGCGGTGTACCGGTCGAGATCCAGATCGTGACCCAATGCTTCGAATGCGTGGCGGTTGGACAGGCCGAGACTCATCACTCGTCCCGGGAGGGCCATCTCGTCAACCGGGACTATGGCGCCACCGAAGAGAACCTGGGGGAAGCAGAGCATCGGGAGGGCGAGGGCGGCCTGCGCGGCGTTGGAGACCGCGGCCGAGGCGAGCAATCCGAGGGCCAGTGCCGAGGTAGCCTCGATCACAATCGTCACAAACAGGGCGGCGGACACGTCCCATCCGACAGCGGGGAGTCGACCAAGCGCCCGCAGCACACCCAGGAGCACCGCGCTCACCCCAGCCAGCACCGGAAGCAGGGCTGTCACCTTGGAGGCCACGTAGGCGCCCACGCTGAGCCCGGCCAGCCGCTCCCGCCGGAAGATGGCCATCTCCCCGACGATCTGGAGCAGGCCGTAGGTAAGGCCGAAGAAGAAGCCCGCGAATGCGATCCAGAACACGATCTGGGCCGGCCCGAGGTCGGCTTCGCTACGCGGATCGAACGCGCCGCGCTTGAACAATGTCGCCATCATCGCCGTGACCAGGACCGGTGAGCCGAGCAGAACCGCCAGGGTCAACCGGTTGCGCAGGAGTACATCGACATTGCGTCGTGTGAGTAGCCACCATTGCCGGACCGTGCCCGTTCGCTTGACATCTGAACGGGTGGCAGGGATGGGCGGTAGAGCCGACCCAGGCCAGGCATTCGACTTCGCACGGCTGTCCGCGAATCGCTCGGCCCAGATCTGCGGGGTGTGCTCACGAGCCAGCCGGTCATACACCTCGGCGAGATCCGCCACGCCGAAGTAGCGCCGAGCCTCGGTCGGGCTGCCGGTGAAGGCCAGGTGGCCGTCGCGCGCCAGGAATACCACCCGGTCACACCGGTCGATGCCGGCCGGCTCATGTGTGGTGAGGACGATTGTGACCCCGCGCTGGCTGAGTCGGCGCAGCAGGCGCATCACGTGGGCCGCGGTCGACGGATCGAGCCCGGAGGTGGGTTCGTCGAGGAAGAAAAGGTGCGGCCGGGTCAGTAGCTCCACGGCGATACTGGTCCGCTTGCGCTGGCCGCCGGAGAGCGCACGGACCGGCGCCTCGGCCCGATCAGCCAGCTCGAGGTCATTCATGGTCTCTTCGACTATCTGGTCCGCCTCGGCTGACGATGTACCTGCGGGCAGCCGTAGCCGCGCCGCATAGCGCAGCGTGCGGCGCAGGGGCATCTCGAGATGGATGATGTCGTCCTGGGGCACGTAGCCGATACGAGAATCAGCGCCGACTCGGCCCCCGAGAACGATGCCGTCATGCCGAACCTCCCCGGCAGTTGGTGGTCGCAGTCCCGCGAGGATCTCCAGCAATGTGCTCTTTCCCGCTCCACTGCCGCCGGCAATGGCGACCAACTCGCCTGGTTCGACCGACAACGACAGCTCCTGGAGAATCTGCCGCGCCCCCACACGCCGGCTGACGTCGACTGCATCGATCCGCCCTCCGCCCGGCACTCCAGGTGCGTGATCTGAAGTGCGCTGACCGAATCGCTCGACGGTCGGTGGTTCGAATGCCAACTCGGTCGTGACCGCTGATCTGGGTGATTCCTGAACTCGGTTAGTCATGCCCTGATCATCGGTCCGCGGCTACCGTGATCGCATGAGGCGTTTGCCTCAAATCGCGCCCACCAGGAATCGATCGCTTCACCGGGCCGCGGGGCCACGCGGTGGCCTCAGGGCGGCGGGGGGTGCGCGAGGTAACTGTGCCGCGCGGTGTGGACGAGTTGGTGGGCGCACCCACGGAAGTTCGATGAGGAGACTCGTGCTCGGGCGGTGCGTGTTTGCCGGGCGAGTCCGGGAGACGGGCTGCCAAGGAGTCGGTGACGCCCGCGATCGGTCCGAAGCACTCGTCGCGCACGCCACTGCATCCGGAAGTGTTTGACCGCCTTGAACATTCACGCGCACGGCGTCGGGCGCGTTCGCGCCCGAGCCCGCCAACGCGAGCAAGTCATCACCACCGCAGTCAAGCAATCCCTCGCGGCCCGGGCAGTGATCGCGACCTGGGAAGCCAAACGAGACAGCGACATTGAGGCACTACGTCGACAGGTCACGGCGCGACAATCGTATGCCGGCGAGGAGATCGCGAGCCATTGCACCCTGCAGCCGTTGTCCGCGACAACGATCCGCGACAGGGGCAAACCCGACGAACAACGCCACCGAACTCCTCGGAATCACGCGAAGCCAGCGCGGCAACTGATCAGTGCGGCACGCACGGCGACAAGCACGGACGAAAACGCCAGCGGGGCAAGCGATTGCGTCGATACCGCGCGCTGCGCACCAGCAACGCCGACGACAGCGCAGCGACAACTGCCGGGAGGAACACGCTGACCCGCCGTTATCGAGGCGACGAACCCGCCTCGGCGGGCACATCTCGATCAGTATTCGCTCGACACCGACATGGCTACACTCAGACGATGACCGGCACGTTGATCGGCTACGTTCGTTGCTCTACCGCCGCCCAAGGATCTCACTGCCCAACGCGATCGGCTGCGCGAACTCGACGTCATACCCTCGCTGGTGTGCCTCTCTGGACCGAGCACCGCGACGTGCCGTGGCACACACATGGCACCGGCGAGTACGCCATCGCCGACCTCGCCGAGCTGTTCGCCATCTCCCGGCCCTTCGTCTGTCGCACCCTCCAATGCGGCCACGCCATGCGCCCAGCGGGCGACACCATCACCAACGGGAACCTAACCCTACCCACAGATATGCGGGGCTCGATCGCCTGAATGCGCTCCACACAGGATTCCCCGTGACCATTGGTAGGGCAGCAATCGAGGCGTGGAGAACAGTTCGCGATCGCCTGAAGGGGGATGTCACAAGAGGCGGTGACGCCGCCTCAGGCCTGGTCCGAGAGAACGGCAGCGCCCCATTGTATGACGCATCTCGTGTATACCCAGAGACAGACGAAAGCCTCGAGGAAACAGTCAGGCGGGCCCCTGGTGTCGAGCCGCAACCCAAATCAATGGATAGGATCGAGGGTCCAGTTGATGTCGCGAAACCAGTCGCCGCACAGCCCGAAATCGACGTAGAACTGCTCGAGTCCAAGCTTGCGAGGGCGGAAGCGGCGGAGCCGCCTATCACCCGTGATGTGAAAGACGTGATACGGAATGTGCGCGGCGGAAAACCTGTAGGCATGGAAAAACGAATCAAGGAATTGGGTCCTTACGTTGAAAGGGTTGAGCGCTATATCGTCGATAAACCGAATTGCACAATGGAGGAAGCGGCTTTATCGCCTCCTGACCTATTGAGGTATACTGCACGGATTCCCTCGGGTAGGTATACGAGCGGCGTGAACGACATTGTTTCCGGATTGAAATCGAAAAACTACAGACTCATCCGATGGAAAAATACGTGGGCTAGTTCAGGTTTCAAAGGGGTCAGGTCATACTGGGTCGACCATCGAACGGGCCAGCGCTTCGAGGTTCAGATGCACACGCCGGAGAGCTATAAAGCGGCGGTCAAAGAGCATCACATATATGAACAGAGACGTCGACTGAGGGATCAGCCGGCGACTGTTGCCGCGCTGGAGGCGCGATCGAATACCATATTCAAAAAGGTCCCCCGGCCGGAAGGTTGGCGCAACATAGTTGAACCACAAATATCATCAGATCCATGAACGGTGGCGAATTGAATGATCACTGTAACCTATTATGCCAGTATAACCCCATCTCACCCGCGCTCGGATCCCGCCGGTCTATTCCGTCGCATACATACTGAGCCGCTGCCTGTCGACGAGGCTCTGCATCGCGACCTTCGGTGGCATCGAACGGAAGCTCTCTACCTGGACTGGCTGGGTTACGACGACTTCGACTTCGTCGAGATCACGGAATCCGAGGCAGATATGATCATCGATCGATGGACGCAGAAATGGCGGTAGAAACTCTCGCCGAAATATCTGCAAATGACGCGGTCAAGTGGTATTTAAGTGGTTCGGTGTCGACACGCGGGTGGCGTCGTGCAGGCAGGTCGCGATCATGCTCGTCTCGAGCCCTCGGTCCCTATTCGCCACAGGGTGGTTCGGGGATGGATACGAAAATCGCGGACACCGGTTACGTGGGCGCTGAGCGGCAAATGTTCGGCCGCGCCGAATCCGATCGACTCGCGGAAGCGATTCACTGACCATCACCGCCGCCTACTAGCCTGACAAAGGCGAGCATGATCTGCGTCCCCCGCAAGGCGTTGCCTACCAACAGATCCAGCCCATCGCCCACCAACGGCCTCGTCGCCCCCGCGAACGCGCCAACCGTCCTGGTCCTACCGATCGTCGAGTTCCGACAACCCTGCCGTCAGCTGACTGCGGGTTCACTCCTCGTCGAAATCTGCTGCGTCCACACCGGATTCACGCAAGAGGCGAGCGAGGGTGTCGGGGTCGACCGGGCGTTCCGGCGGCTCGTCGGCCTCTTCCCGATTCGCCCGGGCAGCGGGGAGCATTTCGTCGTAGGCCGGGTCGCCGGGATGGAATTCCTCGTAACCGTCGAAAAGTACGCCGTCGTCGGTCCTGCCGCCCACCCGTCGCAGGATCGTCACGCCGTCCTCGGCGAGGAACGGGTGGTCAACAGCGTCATGTGAATGCTCGGTCAAAGTACTCCTCCAGCTGCGTGGCGATGCGTTTGTTTCCGCAGGCGAATCTGAGCAGCTGCTTAGGACCCGCCACCCATGCCGCGAATCCTTCGGCGAACCCCTCGACCGGCGTGTCGGCGTAGTGCCACCAGTCCGGATGCTGCCCGATCTCCTGTTTGATCGCCGCGTGTAGATCCTGCCACCCCTGCTCCTCGCTCAGCCAGCGACCACCGGTTCCGTACGCGGCATCGGCGGCGTGGCCGAACTCGTGCCAGACAATCTTCCCATGAGTGGTGTTGTCGGAGAAATTGGAGTTGACGTAGAAGCGCCGTTGACCGCCCGAATACAGGCCGGCGACGTTCTTCCATTTCAACTTGTCGTTGGGACCTTCGGGGTGCGCTTGTATCAAGGACTCGATACCGGGCAGTTCCGCTACGGGCTTCTTCCCGATAACAATGCCGCCACCGGGCACCGCGTTCATATGATCGCTGACCCGCTGAAAAACATGATCGGGTATCCGCGCCAGATCTTGCAGGACCTGTCTGCTCTGCGGCGTCGAGTCGATGACATTGACGAAGGGGCCACCTTCGGCCGGGGTGAAGCCGACCGTGAAGTCGTACGCGTCCGCCCCCAGTGACACATGATCGCCGGGACGCAGTGTCACCATGGTGCCGGACTTGATCTTCGTGCCGTTGACGTAAGTGCCATTGGTCGACCCCTCGTCGCGGATCCAGACCCGGCCGGATGGGTGAACGCCGACGCTGGCATGGCGATGGGAGATTCTGTCGTAGTGCGGGAGGTTCGCGGGCAACCGCGAGTCGTGCCGCCCGAGCACCACCGGCTCCCCGCCGCGCACCAGATCGAGCGCCAACTCGCCATGCGAGCTGTTGAGCTTGATCGGCACCGCACGCACCGGGGGCTCGCGGAAGCCATCGCCGCCGAACTGTGCCGAGCCGATCCAGTCGCCCATCCGGATCGTGTCGCCAGGCCGGAGCCGGACGGGGCCCGCGTCCGGATCGACTCTTTGGTTGTCGACCCAGGTTCCGTACGTGGAGTGCTCGTCGCGGAGCATCACATTTCCGTATTCGTCGCGGTAGATCGTGGCGTGATGCCGGGACACCGAGAGGTCGGTCAGATGCCCGGCCAGCGGCGAGTCGAGCCCACGGCCCAGCTTCACCTCCTCACCCCGCCGTAGCGAGAGCGCCGGGGCGTCGGCGTCATCGAACAGCCGTACGGCCAGTGGTGATTCCTCCCCCATCTGCACCCGCGCGGACACATTGTCGAAGTTCACCTTGTCGTCGCTGTCGAGGTACCGCTTCTCGTTCGGTGGGATCGTCTCGTCATTGACCTCGGTGCGGACGAAGCTCCCTGGCGCCGGGTCACGCACCCACACTCGACCATCGAGGTCGCGTCCGACGATGACTTCATGGCCGCCCACGGGCTTGCCATTCCGCCACACCATGGTGTGCCCATTCAGCTCGCCGATGTTGACGATCCGTTCCTGACCGGGTTCCAAGTGAATCGGACGCCGATGCATGTCTGGCGGAAAATGCAGGACGACCGGCCCGAGATCGGCAGGGTCACCGACTCCGATATGCGTCGTGCCGACGAAGTCCGGCCCGAGCTTGACGCTGTCGCCCTCGGTCAAGGTGATCTTCTGGTTCGGTGCGACTCGGTCGCCGTTGACCCACACACCCGCCGATCCCTCGTGATCGCGAATCCACAGTCGGCCGTCGTGGTCCAGACCGAGCGTCGCGTGCCGCGGATCGACCCCATGGACGCCCCGCAGATGCGCCGCGAACGGCGAGTTCTCGTCGGTGCCGACCGGGACCGTATGTCCAGGCTCGAGCCGCACCGGCGTCGCATTCGGTCCCATACCGATCAACACCCGAACCGGACTTTGCTCGATCGCCCCATCCGCCGGCACGAACTGCGTCTCACCGCGATATTCGCCGAGTTCGACCGAATCGCCCGGTCGCAGGGTGCGTTGCTCACCCGGGGCGAGCTCCTCGCCATTGACTCGGGTGCCGTTCGAGGAGTTGCTGTCCTGGATCCACACCCGGCCGTTCTCGTCCATTCCGACGATGGCATGGTGTCGCGAAACGGTGTTGCGTCCGGGTGTGTCCGGATGCAGGATGCTGCGGCCGAGATCGATCGTCCTGCCACGATAGAGGCGGACCGACGGACCATCATCGCCGAACAACCGTATCTCGGCCATCTGGCGCTGGAAGGTGAGCCCGAGTTCGAACTCGCGACCGAGTTTCAGATCCTGGCCGTCGAAGACGCGTACCCAGTTCTCGCCGACCACCTGCTTGCCATCGACAAAGGTGCCGTTCAACGACTCGTTGTCGCGGATCAGAACATGGCCCTGCTCGTTCACGGTGACGGTCACGTGCTGACGGGAGACGCCCTCGGTCGCCATGTGCTCGAGTAGCGAGCGAGCACCGCGGCCCAAGACGTACTCCTGGCCCGCGACCAGTCGCAGCGGAAGCTGAGCACCATCCGGCCCGCTCAACACCACATCGACGTAGCCGTCCGGATGGTGGTAGACGCTGGTGGCGCCGGGCGGCTTCGGCATCGCGGCCAGTTCATAGTCCCGTGCCGACGGTTCGGCCGGATCGATGCGTATCTCCCGCAGCGTCGGTGGACCTTCATCGGTCGGCTCGCCGTCGTGCGGGAGCAGCTCCTCATGGTGCGGATCGGCCTCGCGCACGACCGGACCATCGGCATCCGGATGGACAGGTGACGACGCGGGTATCGGAGCGTCCGCCACCACGTCCGCCCCGGCATGATGCGGGGGCGTTCCGGGTCGCCCCTGGCTCGGGTGGTCCGGGATCGGCGCAGGCCGGTCCACGCGCGGCTGGGCGGACACGTCCCTGCCTTCACCGCTCGGTCCTCGACCGTTGGCTTCCGGTGCCCGAACTGGTGATTCACCCGCACGCGGTGGTGCCGTCACGGGCGCGGCGGCGGACCGGCGGGGGTCGACAGTATCGACAGCGCGCGCATCGAGCGCGTCCAGCCGTTGCACCACCACATCGTGCAAACTCGGTTGCCCAGCGGAGATGAATGCCGGGCGCAACTCGTCGATCCGCTGTCTGATCTGGTGCACGTCGGCTCGCGTGAGATTGTGGTCGGGAACCACTTCCGTATAGACATGGTCACCGACGACATGCACCGCAGGCATGCGCACCCCGACCGCGTCGCCGACCCGCGAGACCAGCAATTGCGCGTGTGCATGCTGCCGATCCGACACCACCTCGTGGATCACCTGAGTACCGTCAGGAAAGGTGAGGTGCTTCGCCACCGGTGCCGAGTCTCCCGTGGCGGTGGCGCGCGCGATCGTCTCGACCCGCGGCGCTTCGCCGGATCGCAACAGTTCGTTCACATGCGTGCCGAACTCTTGTTGCCGCAGCCCGGACCGGGAGATGCCGTTATCGCCGCGGAACGCATCACGCCCTGCCTGGTGGACCCGCAGCGAACTGGTCGCCGCGCCGAGGAAACCACCGGCGAAACCGGTGACGGCGGCGGAGCGAATGATTCCGAACAGGTCCTCGAGGCTGTGAATATCCTTGTAATGCAGCAACACCGACGGCACCGCGCCGACCACGCCGCCGCCCAGACCACCCGCACCACCGATCAGCACGGTGCCACCCATATGCGTCGCGAGCCGACCCGCAGTGTTCGTAGCTCTGCCGCCTAGGAGTTCCAACACGTGCGGCGCGACTCTGCGCCCGACTTCCGCGCCCGCTGCACCGCCCAGTGCCCCGCCGAGTATCAGTTCCACGAACGACCCGATGTCGAACTCGTCGCGGACGCCGGTCATCATGTCCCAGACCTGCGCACCCGCACTGGTTACCGCACCGGTCAGACCACCGATCTTGGCGGCATGGATGGCGCCGTGCAGTGCGGTCCGCTCGACCTGACCAATAGCCACATGCTCCCCCACCTCCGCGGTGAACCTCACCGCGGCCGCACGCATCGCCTCCTCGGCCTCGAGTCGGTCGACCAGCGCCTTGGCGCCACCACCCTGGAAGAACAGCAACATGTCGTAGGCCAGTTGTGCGGCGAGTGCGATCCCCATGGCGACCAGCAAATGCTGTACCTGCACAGTGGCGTCGGCCACCTCGTAGCACTGCTTTCCCATGCTCTCGCACACGGCGGCCTTGTTGCGCATGGCCTGCAGGACAGTGCGGTGCCGCTCGGACATTCCATCCCGTGCGGCTCCGCTGACGGTCGCCTCGGTGCGTCGCGCTTCGGCCTCGTATCGGTCGGCCGAAGCGGTGATCTTGCGGCTGGCCTGCATGTACGCGTCCCCGTCGCGGCGCATACCGCCGACATCGGTCTCTGGCCAATGCCCCAGGACCAAGTCACGCACAGTCGAGGGCACCTCGGCAAGCAGGCCACTCGCATCCACCACAGCCTCCCGGCACCCACCCGGCTCGGGACAAGCTTGATACGGCCAGGTAAACAGGTATTCCCACGATGGGGAACGGGGTTGGTCAAATTTCAGAATAGTGGAAATATCCCCAACAATCGGGCCCCTCGAAGTGGCATGGGTGTTGGGAGGACGGAGGTGAGCGAGCCGTTTTACGCCGACCCGGATGCGCTGCGTGCCCGCGCGCCGGAACACGAGCGCATCGCCGCTGATGTCGCGGCGACCGTGCGGGATCTGCGCAACGCGCTGTCCGCGGAAGGCGCGCCGTGGGGAAGCGACGACGCCGGCCGCGCATTCGCCGAGTCCTATCTTCCCGAACATCAGCAGACCATGGCCGACCTCGACGCCCTTGTCGCGATACTGCGGCAATCCGGCAGCGATCTACGCCAACTCGCGAACAATTTCGAGGACGGCGATCTGCTCGGCGAACGCCTGATCAGCAACGCGGACAAGCAAACCCAGGACGGCGCTGAACCGATCGTCACAGTCGGCAATGGAACAGCCGCGCACCCGATCCAGGACAACGTCGCGACAGAACGGACGGCCCCGCAGCCATCCGCGACGGCGACCGCACCGGATGGGGCGCCGCCGGTACGCGAAGTACCGACCTCGCCGATCAGGCCCACCGTCTCCCATCCGACGGACAATGCCGCACCGACCTCGGCGCCGAGCCCCCAGCAGCCGGATCAGACGGCAGAGAACCGACCCAACCCCGATCAGCCGAACTTCGACCAACCTCACGCCGACAGCGCGGGGCCGCCTGCCACGGGTATGCAGCCGGTTCCGCAGGCGGGCGTTGGGGCAACGGGTACCGCAGCGAGTTCACGGACCGCCGCGCCCGCGTTCGGTACACCCGCAGCAGCCAGCACGCCATGGTCCAACGCCCGGGCGGCAGCGGCCCCTACGCCATGGTCCAGGCCGACGATGCGGCCGCCGCGAGTCAGTGCCCCGGATGCCGGTCGGCAGGAGATGCCACCGCGCGTTCCGGGCGGGCCCTCGCTCGCGCGAGCGACCGGCAAGGACAAGGAGCCGGAGCGCAAGACCGCACAATCGAACTCCGGCGAATCGCTCGCGGCGCGCCTGGCCAGGGAGCTCGGCGAGCGGCACGGCGTGCAGGCGTTCGGCTTCGATACGCCCGACGTGCCCGAACTGGTGCTGACCGAGATGGCCGCAGCGGTGGACGATGTACTGCCGCGATATCCGCAGGTCAACCTGCACGCCATTGGTATCGACGAACTCGGCGATGGCGAACCGACACGGCTGGAATGGGATTCGGCACTGCGGAGCGCACGCATCGTGCTGGCGGTCCGCGCGGCGACCAACCGCGACCAGCTCGAGCACACCGATAGTGCGCCACCCGGATCTGCTCAGCGGCCAATATTCTCAGCTATCGTGCGCGAACTCGGCGCGGCCCTCGATGCGGCTGGTGGTTTCCGCGCGCACGGCACGGCCCAACGTGAACTGATCACGGCATACCTACCGCTGCATGATCGCGAAGACCGAGGAGCGGTGAACCGCACGGTGTCCGGCTACCGAGCCTGGCGGTCACAATTGAGCGGCCGAAGCTTCAGCTACGGACTACTCGACCCCGCCAATGCCTTGGCCGACGCATTCACCGACGTGGTGCTCAATGCCACCCGCGCCACCCCGCCCGCGCAGGTGCTACACGGCCTGCTGGTCCGCACCGCCGGATCACCCCCGCCGATCGCCGCCGATTGAGATCAGTTGTTGGCGGGCACACCGTTTCGCATCAGCGCAATAGCCGAGAGGCATTCCATCGAACCGGCGATCAGTGCCGAGGCTTGCCGAGGATGACGAAGCGACTCGGCTGGCGCTGGTGACAGCCTGCGGAGATCGACGAACTCTGTGAGCGTTCGTCCCCCGCCCGGAAGGGTGTGTGCGCGAACGCCCCGGGTGGGCATGAATCGACCACCGAAGTGATCGCGCTGGGACTCTTTGGTTCTTCACCACCCCGCAGGCCGACTCCTGCTGGTCGCCGGTAGCCGCGTCTTCGTCGGATGGTGAACCCAAGAGTTTCGCGGGGAACCAGGAGCACCTCCTGACCGACTACGTGGGTTCGGGACCGTCGAATGGCGCTGTGGCCGGGAGGAGAACAATGCTGCGGACACACCCACAAATGCGCGCCGATCGGGTGGCGACGGCATCCGTTACCGGAGCGCTGACCGCGGCGATGGCGTTCTCGATGCTCTAGCTGTTCCTGGTGGGTTCGCTCGGCCCGCAAATCGTGCCGGACCTCGGGATGTCCCCGGCGATGCTGGGGTGTACAAGGGTGTTCCGCGCACTGTCCCGGTCAGGACCCGCGATATGGAACATTTGAGGGCATGAGCGAGCCGTTCCGCGTCGGATACTGCCGTTGCTCCACCGACGAAGAAGACGTCGAGATTTAAACCGGCTCGAGGACAAGCGGCCGAAACTGCCTCTGGCAGTATGGAAAACGATCCACCGCCGCTACCACGACCCGGACGCGAGCCTGGCCGACCTCGCCGAGGGATACAGCGTCGGCCGTTCCCACCATCCACCGCATCGTCAGCGGCCCCACGCCACGGATGTAACCCAACCGAATCACCACACGAAAGCGGCTCTCTACCAACCTATTACGGCATAACCGCCCGAATTGCGGCGAAGACTACCGGGACCCGTCGACGCAACGTCGTCATCGGCTTCTGTTGAAAAACGAGGCGCCGAGAGAACCGTCAACGCGAGGACTGATGCCACGGACTAGTGCCGCATCAGGCTACGTTTGCCCTGTTGACGATTTCGTGTAGCCGTTGGTCCTCGACGTGCTTGTTCCGCCAGATGATGTAGCGCCGAAT
>NZ_JBEZDE010000036.1:0-57807 GCF_040648115.1 Nocardia sp. NPDC049190 | reverse complement strand
TATCAGGGCGCTCCGGTACCGAAGAAGATGAGCAAGCTGGGTTCGGCGGGCAAGCCGGGCACCGGCAGCTTCCTGCGCGCGGATCCCTGGCAGGAAAGCGAGAAGCACTTCGAGCTCGAGCACGAAGAAGAGCACAAACAGCTGAGGGTGCTGCAGCGGGCGCAAGAGAAGGCGAACGGCAAGAACGGCCACTGAGCTGCCGCTACGCGACGGCCCCGAGTTGAATCCGACTCGGGGCCGTCGCGTATCACGAGGCGGATGTCACCAGCGGGGCGTCGAGCGTCGAGCCGCCTCGATAGCCTCGAACTTGGCCAGATTATGCCGGGCGTCGGCCAGCGCGTCATGCGCGTCCGAGGGAACCGGGGGGAGCTCGGGCCGGCCGTGCGCCTCCCAGTGCTGGCGCAGCTCGTTGGTGTAGCGCGGCAGCGCATTGGGCAGATCCACCATGGAACCCCACAGCTGGCACAGTGCCACATGGTCGTAGGCCGCGACCCAGGCCCACAGTTCCGGCTGCACGCTCGCTCTGGGGACCAGGAACCGGTAGAGGTCGTCGCGGATCTGTGCGCGGCTGCGCCACAGTGGGGAGGACGGCGGCGGCAGCTGCGGAAGAACGTATTTGCGCACCCACGGGCCTGCACGGTCAGGGTCGAATTCGGTCGACACCGCGTAGTACTCACGGCCGTCCTCGCAGACGAATCCGATCGAGATCAAATCGATGGTCTTACCATCCTCGATGAATTCCGAGTCGTAGAAATATCGCAGCGAGATCGGTCTCTCCTCGACGTTCGGGTGCCGTACGGCAGGTAATGGGTTCCGGGCAACCCTATGCGGACGGTCGGAGAAGCGTGTGCAAGGGGCCATATGGTGGAGATTTCCGCCACCTTGGTGGAGCGGGTTACCCCTTGGCACCGGGTATCCCCGGAGGGCGGTCGGTCCGTATTCTGGACAGGTGAACTGGACTGTCGACGTACCCATCGATCGCCTGCCGGAACTGCCGCCGCTGCCCGTCGGTCTGCGCACGCGGTTGGATGACGCGCTGGCGCGTACCGCGCTGCAGCAGCCGTCCTGGGATCCGGCGCAGGCAGCCGAAATGCGCACCGTGCTGGAGAGCGTGCCGCCGATCTGCGTGCCCGCCGAGGTCGAGGAGCTGCGCAGGCAGCTGGCCGAGGTCGCGCGTGGCGAGGCGTTCCTGATGCAGGGTGGCGACTGCGCGGAGACCTTCGCGGACAACACCGAGCCGCACATCCGTGGCAACATCCGCACGCTGCTGCAGATGGCCGTCGTACTCACCTACGGCGCGAGCGTGCCGGTGGTGAAGGTCGCTCGGATCGCGGGTCAGTACGCCAAGCCACGCTCGGCGGACACCGACTCCCTCGGCCTCAAGTCCTACCGCGGCGACATGGTGAACTCGTTGGTCGCCGACGAGCAGCTGCGCCAGCACGACCCGTCCCGCCTGGTCCGTGCCTACGCCAACGCGAGCGCCGCGATGAACCTGGTCCGCGCGCTCACCGGCGCGGGCATGGCCGACCTGCACAAGGTGCACGACTGGAACCGTGATTTCGTGGCCAAGTCGCCCGCGGGCGCGCGTTACGAGGCGTTGGCCGAGGAGATCGACCGCGGCCTGGCGTTCATGACCGCCTGTCGGGTGAACGACCCGAGCCTGCAGGCCGCCCGTATCTACGCCAGCCACGAGGCGCTGGTGCTCGATTACGAGCGCGCCATGCTGCGCCTGAGTGAGAACGCGAACGGCGAGCCGGTGCTCTATGACCTGTCCGCGCACTTCCTGTGGATCGGTGAACGCACCCGTCAGCTCGATGGTGCGCACGTGGCGTTCGCGGAGCTGATCGCCAACCCGATCGGCTTGAAGATCGGCCCGTCCACCACGCCGGAGCAGGCCGTGGAGTACGTCGAGCGGCTGGACCCGAATAACGAGCCGGGCAGGTTGACCCTCGTGTCGCGCATGGGTAATGGCAAGGTTCGCGACGTGCTACCACCGATCATCGAGAAGGTGCAGGCCACCGGCCACCAGGTGATCTGGCAGTGCGACCCGATGCATGGCAACACCCATGAAGCCTCCACCGGCTTCAAGACCCGTCACTTCGACCGCATCGTCGATGAGGTGCAGGGTTTCTTCGAGGTGCACCATGCGCTGGGCACGCATCCCGGCGGCCTGCACATCGAACTCACCGGTGAGGACGTCACCGAATGCCTGGGCGGCGCACAGGACATTTCCGACCTCGACCTTTCCGGTCGCTACGAAACCGCCTGTGATCCACGCCTGAACACCCAGCAGTCCCTGGAGCTGTCCTTCCTAGTCGCGGAGATGCTGCGCTGAGGGGTGATCGGCGCACCGGTCCCGTTCCGGTGCGCCGAATAGCGCGGCGGTCGTCGCGTAGCGCTTCAGCATGATCTCCCGTGCTGCGATAACGCACAGGGTGGGCACGACTCGGCGTGCCGCAGGGTCAGGGAAGTGCGACAAGGGAGACGCTGCTGCCTGGCTCGACGTTGGCACCGATGGCGGGGGTCTGCGAGATCACCACCGACGCATCCGAGCGCGTGAGCTGGCTGATCTGCACGTGCAACCCCAGGCCCTCGAGGCGGGCGCGGGCATCGCCGACACTCGCACCGAGCAGGCTCGGCATCTTCAGCGCGTTGGACACGAGCAGAACGACCCCATCGCCGCTCTGCACCGTCTTTCCGGCGGTGGGATCGGTGCCGATGACGTGGTCGGCCTCGACGCTGCGATCGAACTGGCTTCTATTCTCGCGCACGGTGATTCCGGCGGCCGTGAGGATCTGCACCGCCTCCGCGGTGGAGCGGCCCTGCACGTCGGGCACCCGCACCGGCTGGGATCCCTTGCTGCGGAAGACCTTCACCTGCGCACCCATGGGTAGCACGGTTCCCGGCTGCGGGTCGATTCTGGCGACGGTTCCCTTGGGTGCGGCGTTGGACTCCTCTCCGGCGTCCACTGGTTGCAGCCCGGCGTTCCGGATCATCTGTTCGACATTCGACACCGAGTCACCAGGTTTGACCCCCGGCACCCTCGGCTTTCCATTGGAGACCAACACCGCGACCGTCGATCCTTTGGTGACCTTGGTCCCGGCCGACGGGTCGCTACCGACCACGCCACCGACGGGGATCGTATCGGACGCCTTCGGCCGGGTCTCGGTCTCGAAGCCGGCCGCTCGGAGCGTGGCGATCGCCTTGTCGGTGTCGAGCCCAGCGATCGGCGGGACCGCCGAATAGCGGCCGAAACCGAGCCACCAGCCGCCGATACCCACCAGCAGCGTGACGATCGCGATGATCGCCACCCACAGCCATACGGTGCGCCGGGACCTGTCGCGGTCGGTGCCGTAGGGCCGATACGGTGGCGCTGGATGCGCTCCTCGCATTTGCTGTGGCTGGTCGTAGCCGTCCGGCGCACCGTAGTCGACCCGCGGCCGCTGTGCGGTGACCACTCTGGTGTGTTGCACGGAGTGCGCCGTGCGCGGCTCGCGTACCGGCGCCACCGCGGTCTGCAGGTCATCAGGGTTGACCGTCCGGTAGCTGGCGCTGAGGTGCTCGGCCGACTCCTGCGGCGCGGGCACCCGGTAGGCGGGTAGCTGCAGCGTCGCGCCGATCTGTCGCAGCGCGTCCACCATCTCGTTCGCGTCGGCGAACCGATGTCCCGGTTCGCGGGCGGTCGCCTTGGCGACCAACTCGTCGAATTCCGCGGGCACCCCGGCGATGAATCGACTCGGGCTGGGCACGTCGTTTTCGATACGTTGGTAGGCCACCGACAGCGAGGTGTCACCAGTGAACGGGACCTGGCCGGTAAGCAATTCGAAGATCAACACGCCGAACGAGTAGACATCGCTGCGCGCATCCGCGGTGCCGCTGGTGACTTGCTCCGGGGACAAGTAGGCGGCCGTGCCGAGAATGACGCTCGCCGAGGTGGTGTTCGCCGCGGCCACCGCCCGTACCAGGCCGAAATCGGCGATCTTCACCTCGCCCGCATCGGAGATCAGGACGTTCTCCGGCTTGATGTCGCGGTGTACCAGCCCCGCCGTGTGCGCGACACCGATCGCCGCGAGCACCGGCTCGGCGACGGCGCGCACCGCGTGTGGTGGCATCGGGCCGCGTTCACGCAGCAACTCGCGCAGCGTGCCGCCCTCGACCAGTTCCATGATCAGGAAGGGGTGGTCGCCGTCGATGCCCTGGTCGTACACCGCGACCAGCGATGGATGCTTGAGCTTGGCGACCGCACGTGCCTCGAACTCGAATCTCGACAGGAACTGCGGGTCACCTGCGAACTTCGGGTCCATCACCTTGATGGCAACCGGTCGGTCCAGGCGGGTATCGACCCCGCGGAAGACCGTCGACATTCCGCCGCGGGCAATCGGCGCATCGATCCGATAGCGCCCTTCCAGCATCTGGCCGATCAAGTGACGTCCTCCGGCTTTCCCAAACCTCGCACCCCTCGCGGTCCATGCCACAAGCGATCAGCCGCCCTGCGCGGCCCTCACGATGGTATCGACCGAACCGGCCCGGGTGTCTCACGACGTGCGAGGAAGGACCGTCTACCGTTGTCCGGGTGAGTGCATTTCCCTGCAGTGATGACGTCCTTCCGCAGTCGGTGGCGCTGGTGCCGCTGCCCGAGGTGGCGGACAACCTCGGACTGGTGGTAACCCGGGTACATCAGATGCTGCGCGACCACCAGCTGATCGCCGTCCGCAGAGACGGCGTGCCCGGCATCCCGGCGCGATTCTTCGACGACACCGGCGCGGTGGTGAAGCCATTGCCTGGGCTGATCACCGTGATGCGCGACGCCAAATACACCGACGAAGAGATCCTGGAGTGGATCTTCACCGAGGACGACAGCCTGCCCGGCAAGCCGATCGATGCGTTGCACGGCCCACTGGCGCGCGAAGTTCTGCGTCGTGCGGCGGCCGATCCGTTCTGAGTTGTCGGCCGCGCGGGCGCGGCGGATTCGCGGCCCCTTGTGGCTTCCCTCCGAGCGGACGACGCTGGCGACTTCGTCGCGTGCCCGTCGGCCGCTCGGACGGAAGCCGGGCCGCGAACGGCGCTCGATGGCCGGGTGGGGTTGTGTGGGTGGGGGTTATGTGTGCGGGGTCGGTAACTGTAGGTGGTCGGCGCTCGATGGTGTTGTGAGTGGGTGAGGTTGGTATCTGGTCGGCGGGGTGTCGGGCTGCGGTCCGGGCGTGATGGTCTTGCGCGGGTATCGGTTTCGGCTGACTTGGATGTGTGTGGTGCGGTCAGTGTGGAGCGGGCCGCGCGGGTGGCGGTTGTGAATTCGGTTGCGGCTACGCGCAAGTGGTGGGGAGTCGTAGCGCGTTGCGCGACGACGGCGCGGTCGAAGCGGTACGAGATGTCGGGTACTGGGGGGTAGCGGTGCACACGGCCTCGGCCGTCAGGTGGCCATTGGTCGTGGTTCGTCGGGTGGCGCCGCTTGCGTTGCGGCGCTCGGCGGACCGGCGCGCAACCGTAGCGGATCCACGGTGCACAGCGACGTCGCCGCCACCACGGCGGCGAAGGTCGCGGCGGCGACGTGCCAGAAGTTGTACAGCCCGATCGAGCCGTCCGGCTGGAACACCAGCATCAGCCAGGTACATACACCGACCAGCGTCATCAGCGTCGTGGTGGACAGCGCGAATCCCGCGGCGAGCGCCAGCGGCCACGAGTAATACCAGGGCAGCGCGGCGGGGGAGAGAATGACGATCGCCACGAACGCGATCAGAATGCCGAGCACTGCTTCCCGCTCGCTGTGCCGGAACCGCCACCACGTCCAGGCGAGCACCGCGACCAGCGCCAGCGCGCACATCGCGCGAGTCACCCCGAGTACCGACTCCATCCGCAGCGGGGTCAACCAGGTGACCGCGTGCGCCATGATGGTCGGCAGCGACAGCCAGTTGATGATCTTCTTGGATCCGGACAACGCGGTGAGCCAGCCGATGCCGACCCCGGCGATCGCCGAGGTGGCCACGAAGACCACCGCGAATACGCTCAGGCCCAAGCCCGCGATCTTGGCGAACATCGTTGCCGGGTGGGGCATGTCCTCGGTCGGCTCGGCGGCATCGTCGGGCTGTGCACTCGCGGGCAGGTGCGCCGGGTCACGCCCGACCCGTTGCGCCGCGCGGCGTTCGCGCTCGTGCAGCATCCAGATCCAGACCAGGAACGGCAGTGCCACGCCCGCGGTCGCCTTGATGGCCACGCCGATCGCGACGACGACGATCCCGGCCACGTGATGACGCTCCAGCACCAGCGCGATGCCCGCGCACATCAAGCCGACCATCAGCATCTCGTTGTGCACGCCGCCGATCAGGTGGATCAGCACCAGCGGGTTCAACACAGCCAGCCACAACGCCACGGTCGGCTTGCCGCCGAGGTGTTTGGTCAGATACGGCACCGCCCACATCATCAGCGCGAGGCCGGGCAGCATGACCAACCGCATCGCGATGGTGCCGGCCACCACGTTGTCGCCGGTTACGGCGGTGATCGCACGTCCGAGTAGCAGGAATACCGGGCCGTACGGCGCGGTGGTGGTGGTCCAGACCGGGCTCACATTGTCCAGCAGCACACCGGGATTCGCCACCGGTCCGACCTGGTACGGGTCGAAGCCGTCGCGCAGCAGTGCGCCCTGGGCCAGATAGGAGTAGGTGTCCCGGCTGAACATCGGCACGGCGAACAGCAGGGGGAAAATCCAGATGCCGACGATCGCACGCAGCTCGTTCGGTGTCACCCCGGCGCTGGTTCGATTACCCGTCCCGATCGTGGCGCGACCCAGCCGGACCCAGGCGGTGATCATCAGCAGCACGCCGATCCAGATGCAGATGGTCGAGAGGGCGTACCCGTGGCCGAAGCGCAGCCAGGACAGGTGCATAGCCTCCAGCAGCGGGTCGCGCTTGCGGACACTACCCGCGCCGAACCCACCGAAGGTGATCATGATGGCGCCGACGAAACCGAGGAGGGCGGCGTGACCCTCGGGACTTCTGGCGAAGTCGGCGCAGGCGCGCATCCACCACAGGGAACCACGGGCGGTGGCCGATTCGCGGCGTGCCGAGGTGTCGGGCGCCTGGCCGGTGCTGTCGGTGGTGGCGGCCTCTGCGGTGCGCGTTTCGGGGGATGCCATCTGGTGTCGGTCCCCCCGAGTGGTCGGCGGTCGCAACCGCGAGCGAATAGGTCGGCGCTCAGTTTACGGCGTCGATCCGAACACTATGCCGCTGGTGCTCGGGGTTTCGCACGGAGTGGGCCGGATATCGCCGGAAAAGTGGTTTGCCGCTGGTTTTCTGGAGCGCCGTGCGGTGCGCCCGCCAACCCCGGTCGTGGTGCCGCAACCAGCGATAACTACATCATCGCTGGAGGCTGGAAAATTGCGCGGTCGACGTGGCCCGGTTTGCCGGAAAAGGTGCGCGGAACGGTGTGCCCGCGATCATCCTCGATCCAGCCACGCTTGCCGTAGCCGACCCGCCAACCCGGCGTCGACGACGACCACGCGATCGGTCGGTCCTGCCACGGATTTCGTTCAGCCGTTTGGGCATCGTCGCGGCGCGCGAGAGCCGTACCCGCTCGGCTCACGCGGAGCGTTCGGTAGCGGCCAGCGCCATCGCGCGCAACCGTTCCTTCGCGGCGGCTGTCGCGGTGCTGGCCTCGATCGCGGCCACGCCGCGTGCGGTGAGTTCGGAGATCATGCGCTCCACCTCGTCGACCGCGCCGAGTTCGGTGAGCACCTCGCGCAGCCGTTGTACCTCGTCGGCACTCAGATCGGTGCCGATGCTGGTCCGCAACAGCGTGCCCGCGGCGGGATCGGTCGCATCGGCCCGACGCAGCGCCTCGGCCAGTAGCGCGGTCCGCTTTCCTTCTCGCAGGTCGTCGCCGGAAGGTTTGCCCGTCACCGCCGGGTCGCCGAAGACGCCGAGCAGGTCGTCGCGCAGCTGGAAAGCGATGCCGATGTCGGTGCCATACGTGCGAAAGGATTCGATGAGGTCCTGATCGGCATCCGCTATGGCGGCGCCGAGGTGCAGTGGGCGTTCGACGGTGTAGGCGGCGGTTTTGTACCGGTTGATCCGCAGCGCGGCTTCGACCGATTCGTCGGCGCCCGCCTCGCCGTGGATATCCAGCAGTTGGCCGCCGAGCACTTCGGTGCGCATTCCGGCCCAGACCGGTGCGAACCTGGCGATGGCCGCCGGGGCGAGGCCGGAGGCGTGCACCATGTCGTCGGCCCAGGCCAACGCCAGGTCGCCGATCAAGATGGCCACGCTGGTGCCGAAGTGTGCCGAGTCGCCCGCCCACTCGCGTTCCCGGTGGCGCCGCTCGAAGTCGACGTGCACGGTGGGGAAGCGGCGACGGGTACGGGACGAGTCGATGATGTCGTCGTGGACCAGCGCGCAGGCCTGCACCAGCTCCAGCGCCGAACAGGCGGTGAGCACCGCGTCCGCCTCGGCGGCGTGCGGATCGCCGCCGGCGCCGAGCCAGCCGGTCCACGCGAACGCGGGTCGGGTGCGCTTTCCGCCGCGCAGGACGAACAGCTCGAGCGCCTCCGCCGCCTCGATGACGACCGGCCCCAGGTGTCCGACGATTTCACGGCGGGTCAGGAAGAACCGTTTCAGGGCCTCCTGCACGGCGGAGACGAAGGCGGGGGTGCCCGGCACCGGCACGGCGGCCTGCGGGGTGTGGGTACCGATTCCGGCGGACAGAGTGGAGCCTCCAAAGTCGTGTGGCGGTGGACACGCGGGGTGCGGTGCACGGGTGCCGGCCACTGCGTGTGATCCGGCACCGTGCGGGGTGTTCGCAGGTGGCGCCGGGCGCGGCGTATGAGTTGCCTGATCCGAGAGAATACGCGGGGTGGCCGAGCGACTTGCCGGCGCTGCCGTCGGCCACCTCTAGACTGAACCGGTGACTTTCGACAACGTGCGGGGACGCTCGACTCCGGGCCGGGCCTCCCGGACGCACCCGAACGTCTCTGGAACACCCTCGGTTGTGCAGAGTCTGCAGGTTCACGCCGGGAGCGCGGTGCCGTTCTCCGTAGAGTTCAATCCGCCCCGGGACGGCGCCACCGAGGCGAGGTTGTGGCGTGCGGCGCGCCAGTTCGAACGGATGCACCCCGCGTTCGTATCGATGACCTACGGCGCCGGCGGTTCCACCCGTGACCGTACCGTGCGCGTGACCGGCGAGCTCGCCGAAGAGACCACTCTGCTTCCGGTCGCGCACCTGACCGCGGTGGAGCACAGCGTCGCCGAGTTGCGTTCACTGGTCGGCGCCTACGCCGACTCCGGCATCCGCAACATCCTGGTGCTGCGCGGTGATCCGCCGGGCGATCCGCTCGGTGAGTGGCACCGGCATCCCGAGGGCGTCTCCTACGCCGAGGAACTGGTGCGCATCGTGCGCGACCTCGGTGATTTCCATGTCGGTGTCGCCTCGTTCCCCCAGGGGCACCACCGCTCGCCGGATCTGGCGACCGACACCGCGTTCCTTGTCGCGAAACTGCGCGCGGGTGCGGAGTATTCCATCACCCAGATGTTTTTCGACGTCGAGCACTATTTGCGGCTGCGTGACCGGGTCCTGGCCTGCGATCCGGTCGAAGGCGCCAAGCCGATCATCCCGGAGCTGATGCCGATCACCTCGCTGCGCACCGTACAGCGCGCCGAAGAACTCTGCGGCAGACCGCTGCCCGACGCGATCATGCAGCGGCTGCGCAAGGCCGCGGGCGACGGTCCCGAGGAGAACGGCGCCGCGGTGCGCGCGGCAGGTATCGAGATCGCCACCGAGATGGGGCAGCGGCTGATCGACGAGGGCGCGCCCTGCCTGCACTTCATCACGCTCAACTTCGCCAAGGCGACCAGCGAGGTGCTCACCAACCTCGGCTACGGCGTCACCGCCGCACCGATCAGCGCCTGACCTCCACGTTCCGGATCGGACGTGCCCACCCCGGCGTCGAGGCCCGGTACCGCTGGTCTATACCTGCGCTGTCGCGTGATTCGACCACATCGTGTGATCGGCTGCGGCGCCGGTGCGGACGACCGAGGCGTGCGATCGACCGAGCGTGCTGACGGGTAACGCCGGTGATCAGCAGTTCGTCCGCGGATCCTGCTCGCCCGCCTCGACGGCCACCCGCAGCCGGTTCTGTGCGGGCGCGACCGGGCATGTCGCGAAATCGGTGAAGGCGCACGGCAGATTCGTCGCCCGGTTGAAGTCGAGCAGCACCGCGCCCTCTGCCTCGGGTGCGCCGACGGCCAGCGAGCGCGCCGCGGGATAGGTGGTGACACCACTGGTGGCGTCGGTGAACAGCACCCTTAGCTGGTCCGGGTCGCCGAACGCGACGATCCGCTCGGTCACCCCGCCGAGGGTGAATTCGATGGTGCCCGAGACGATGTGGTGGTGTTCGAGCCCTACCACCACCGCACCCGTGGTCAGCGTCTGTTTCCGGTCGAACGGCGTGAACCGACCGGGCACCACCCAGCGCGGATCCGGCGGGTAGGTCGGGATTCCGGCGAAGCTCAGCAGGCCGGGGGCGGCCGGATCGTGCACCCGGACGGCGTAGCGGCTGGTGCGTCGGATCACCTCGAGCACCCGGTGTTCCTGCAACACACTCAGTCCCGGCGCGCCCTCGGCAGGCGTGATGATCTGCACGCCTGCGATGCCGAGGCCGTCGTACTCCAGCCGGTCGGCAGGTTGCGCGGTGATGAACACCTTGTCGTCGGTGACCCACCAGGTGCCGGGAACATCCGGCAGTCGCTCGGGCCGGTCGGTAAGCCAGTGCAGTCCGGTCAGACTGAGGACGCCGAGCGGGTCACGCAACTGGTCTTCCCTCGCGTGGTGCCAGCGCGCCCATTCTGTCTCGAAAATACTGGTGATGCTGGTGGTCATGACGCTTCGGTTCCTTCGTCGACGGTGCTGCGATGGTGGGGATGGCGCAGGCCGAGGTTCATCGGACAGGTGGATCGCCTCGTGGCCGAGCTGCTCGGGTCGGTGGGCGGAGTCGGGTCGGCGGCTGCGGGAAATCAGCGACGACAACCCGCGGAGCGGACGGTGCGGTGGTCGATGTGGCGACGGGTCCCTCGGACGTCGCGGGTGGCGGAGCTGATCACTGCGGTCCTCCATCGGTCCCGGCGGAAGCACCCACGCCCGGTGACCGGGGGGTTGCTGCGACATCGATGAGCCAGGTCTCTCGGCCGCTCTGGATGGTTGATGTCGGCGCCCGGCGCGCCGATCCCAGGTCGGGCCGAGTCATCATGCCCAGCAAGCGAGCCTTGGAACAAGGGAAGTAATCATCGTGAGCACAGATCTTGCCGCGTGCCGAGCTACCGGATCTGTGTGTAACCAGATATCCGCCGTCGCGGGGGAACGGCCTACCTCGGTCAGTCCGACCCGGGCGAATATCACCGACTGTCCGGGGGCCGCGGCATTCGCAATGGCGGGCGCTTGCGAGGTGCTGCACGCGGACGGGTCGTGGCACTATCCGCTCGTCGGTTCGAGCGTACGACCCTTCCAGCGCAGCGCGCCCCGGTGGCGGGCGCGGTGTGAGCGCGCCCATAGCAGCAGATAAACCGCGACCGAGAGCGGGTGTGCCAGGGCGACAACGACATCCGAGCGCGTGGGTGGGCCGCCGATCTCCGTGGAGCGGGCGAGCAGCCTGCTCGTCACGGCGGCCAGGGAGCCGAGCAAGCCCGTCCACCGGACGCCCGATTTACCGAGCACGGCGGCCATCGGCGGCGCCCAATGGATCAGGGCGGCAAGCAGTCCCACCGCTGCTCCGCGGGGAATCGTGCCGCCGTGGGCCGACCAGAGCCAGCGGGTGTACCCCGCCTCGAGGTCGATCGCGCTGTGGTACATCCTGGTGTGTGCCAACGGCCCGGCGGCCACCACGGCGGTGGAATATCCGGCTCGGCGCAGGGCTCGGGCGATATCGAGGTCCTCGGTGACGGACGCGGCCACCGCGGCGTGACCACCGACGGCGCGGTAGTCGGCGTTGTCGAACACCAGGAACTGGCCGCAGGCCACCGCGGACGACGGCCGTGAACTGCGATCGTCCGCCGTGATCGGCAGCGTCGCGGCCCAGGACCAGCACAGCAGCGGCTGCACCATGGCCTCGGCAGCCGACTCGGCCAGCTGTAGCGGCCACGGTGATACCAGAGCGACGCCTCGCCTGCGCAACTCGGCCACTGCCGCCGCGATGGCGGTGGGCGCCAGGCGCACATCGGCGTCCAGGAAGACCAGCACCGGCGTACGCACCCCGTCGGCCAACCGGGCGCAGGCGGCGGACTTCCCGGTCCAGCCTGGGGGAGGTTCGGACTCGGTGCGCAGCAGCGTGAATCGCGGGTCGCCGTCGATGGCGGTGCTCGCCGCTGCGGAGGTGTCGTCGGTCGAGGAATCGTCGAGAATACGCACCGACATGCCCGGAATGCGTACCTGAGCACGCAGATCGGCGATCAGACCGGGTCGCCGATCGGCCTCGTCCCGTGCGGGGACGCACACCGTGACCGGCTCGATCGCCGTCGGGGGTGTCCTCGCCAACCGTCGCAGGGTGAGCCTGTTGTACAGGGCGATGCCCGCGCCCAGCACTGCGAGCGCTGCGGCGCACGTCACGGGGACCGCGGTCACTGGCGTCTTCGACCGATCGGCACGCACCATGGCGCCACGCTATCGCGGCGTGCCGACGAAATGCTCAGCGATTCTGCGTCACCGAGCGCCACCAGCGGCTCAGTGAGAACCCGATCTCCGGCGCGGCGGGCGCGGCCGGGTTGCGATCCATGAACGCCATGGCGGCGATGATCGCGGCCACAGCGAGGGTGATGCCGCCGACGATGCCCGCCCAGCCCGCGAATGAGCGGGTGTTCGGGTCGGCATAGCTGACCTCGGCGCGCAGCGTGGAGACATCACCGGGCGGCAGCTTCCAGGAGACGATGTTGTCGCCCTCGCGGCTGCCGTTGGTCTTCGCGACGCGGGCCGGGAACGCGATGGTGAACTGTACGTCGGAGCCGTGTGGCGGCACGGATTTCAGATCGACCCGGCCGGTGAGGCTGACCAGATCGCCGGTACGCACGAACTGCAGTTGGAACATGCCCTGGGTCTGCTCGGACAACTGCCCGAGTTGCTGCACTTCGCCGAATGACAGATCGTCGAAGAACACCTGGCTGCCCGCGTAACCGTCCTGGGCGTACGCCTCCACCCGCACCTTCGCCGCGAGCGACTCGGGCGCCTTCAACTGCGGTCCTTTGTCGTTGGGGTCCGTGGGCACCACCGCGGCGACGATCCGGCCGGACACCCGATCGTTGGATGAGACACCCATCGAGACCTGGACTCGCAGGCAGCCTGCGAGCACCGGGGCCAGCAACACCGCGAGCAGGACAGCCGCGGCGATACGCACGCCACGGCGTGGTGTCCGTTGCGGCGGGAGTACCAGGGCATCGGGCATCGTGGTCTGCACGGGTGACATCGTGCCAGGCCACTCGCCCGGCATGCCACGCGACGGGCGCAACCCGTGTCGCACCCTGGCAGCGCGGGGGACATCGGGTCAGGTCAGCGCCGTGATCGGAGCAGGACAACCAGCAGCGGGACGCCGAGCACACCCATCCCTACCAGTCCATAGCAGGCGGAATAGGGCAAGCCGAGGAACACCGCGTGGGCCAGTGCCGACCCGAGCCAGGTCCACACGAACATCGCGCCCGGGACGGCGAGACCGGATACCGGGGCGCCGGCGGGCGCCGCACGCTCCCACACCGCGAGTAGACCGGCCATGACGAGCGCGACGCCGAACCACCCCAGGTAATTCACGGACGGGATCTGCTCGAGACCAGGTAGGCCGGAGCCAGCATCACACCAGGTCCACTGCCCGTCGGCGACCATCTGCGGGTCGAGGAACAGGTCCCAGCCGACGGCGCCGAGGGCGGTCAGCGTGATCCGCGCCGTTGTCCGCCGAGATACCGCCCCGGCTACCACCCACGCCGGATACATCCCGCCGATCCAAGTTGTCGCGACGATCAGCGGCACCCCGAACAGCGCGGGCCCGAGCCGGTCCACCGCGTATCCGTAGCAGCCGAACGGCGCACCCGTCGCGGTGCCGACCACCTCGGCCAGCAGTCCGATTCCGGAGACGAGCACCACGCCGACGGCATAACGCAGTCCCCGGGTCGCTGACGCGTGGGCGAGCGCCGTCCCGGTGGACAGCAACACGACCGCGATCGTGATCCGGTCACGCCCGTCGCCGGAAGTCAACGGATAGCCGATCTGCGCGGCGACTGCCAGCACCGCGCAGGCCACCGACAATTCGAACAGTGCGGAACGATGTTCCGGCATCGGTCGCACGGCGCCGATCTCGGCGGTCACGGAAGGTGTCCGGGCAACGGCTCGGATGTTTCGGCGCACCCGCGTGACGCCGACGGTGGGTCGCCCGCGCCCGTCACCGTCGGTGCCGTCGGAGAAATTGGCCGAGTCGAAGGTCGTGTAGGGCCGAAGTGGTCGCCGTGGCGCGGAGGATGTGGGCGTTCGGTGGCGGGCCGGGCGGGAATCCCCATCGATCGCCATCGATGTATTGCAGCCCGAAATGGGTGAACTCGAGTTCTTCGATGATCCCGGTGTGCCGGACCATGAGGTGCTCCGACGACCGGCGATCGACCCGATGGCAGGGAAACCGCTGCACCGTCGACACCGCCCCACCGCGCATCTCGTCGCGTTCGAGCACCTCTACCGGGTGCCCGGCGCCAGCCGGATAACACGGGGCGACCACCGCGTTGTGGCCGGAGCCGACGACAACCGTCACCCGGCCCTCACAGCGGCAGCCGCCTGCCGAGGATCGCGAAGGGCCGATTGTCGCCCGCGAACACGAAATCGCGTACCACGTCGTCGAATCCCTGCCTGCGGTAGAGCCGCCACGCGCGGTTGTCCTCGCCGTCGACTTCGGGCGTCGACAGCAGCACGGCGCGCTCGGGTCGGTCGCGAAGCAGTCGTTCCAGTAGCGTGGCGCCGATACCGCGGCCTTGCGCGGTGGGATGCACATGCAGTTCGGTGAGTTCGAAATAGTCCGCGAGCAGTTCGCGTGTGGAGTTCTCCGGCCAGCCGCAGCGGCGCATCCCACTGTGCACCTGTTGATGCCACCACTGGTGCGCGGCGCCGCGGTAGCCGTAGGCGATCGCCACGATCGGCGCGCACCGCAGATCGATTCGACCGGAATCGTCGGGCACCACGGCGGCCACCGCCTGCCAGCCCGACCTGGTGGTGTGCTCGGTCCACATCGGCGCGCGGTGGTGCTCCGTGCCGCGCGGATAGGCCATGGCCGCGACGTAAACCGCCAACGCGTCGTGCAGCCGGGCGCGCAGGTCCGCGACCGAGAGGTCGACGATGGCGGGTGCGGGGGTGTGGTTGGGCTTGACGGCGGTCATGGCTCTCGTGGGCCGCGCGGACGCGGAAGTTTGTCGGTGGGCGTCTCTATATTCAAGCTCAATTCAAACGTTCGAATACCTGTTCGGTCCGTGCGGTGGTGGGAAGCGGAGTGATATGCCGCCTCCCATGCAGGCTACGGGCCAGGGTGTGCGATTGCTGCGACTACTGCGACTACTGCGACTACTGCGACTACGGAGGGCAGGCTGATGTCTGGTCGAGTCGAACATCCAGGGCAGCCGGGCCGGGCCGGCAAGTTGCTGCTGCGGGCCGATGGTTTGCTCATGCAGGCGCACGGGGAGCGGGATCCGCGCGAGCGGTTCCGCACCGCCTACCTGGCCGCGCTGCGCGGCGCGGGTGCGGTGATCGCGCTCACCGGTGCCGATGCCGCGGCCAGGGCGCGCTCGCGCAATGCGTGGGTGCTCTTGCAGCGCGCCGCGCCCGAGTTCGTGATGTGGGCGGACTACTTCAGCGCGCGCTCGGAGATCCGGGCCGCACTGGAGGCCGGATTGGACCGGGATGTCGATGATCACGAGGCCGACGAGTTCTCTTCGCGGGTGGGCGCATTCCTACATGACGTCGAAGACCTCCTGTCCGTGTCGGCGCGGTTGCGCCCCGCGCCGGGATGGAGCGGCGGCATGACCGCTTAGTTATCGACGAGAAGGTGGTACGGCTGTGATCGAACTCGTATCATTGGTGACAGATAGCCGCCAAGGTCGGCTATCTGTCGCCTACCCGGAGGCGGCAGCCACGTCCTAGTGCCGGGGGAGGTACCGTGCCACTCTCCGAGCACGAGCAGCGCATGCTCGAACAAATAGAGAGCGCTCTCTATGCTGAGGATCCCAAGTTCGCCTCGTCCGTTCGCGGCGGGCGGCTACGTTCGACCTCGAGTCGCCGCAGACTCCAGGCCGCGGCGTTGTTCGTCCTCGGCCTATTTCTCCTCGTCGCCGGCATCGCCGCACCGGTGAAGCCCGGCGGCTTCCCGATCATCAGCCTGATCGGATTCATCGTCATGTTCGGTGCGGGCGTGCTCTTGCTGCTCGGCAGTACCAAGAGCATTGCCAAGAACAGCCGAGCCGGCGGTGACACCCCGTCTGGTGGTCCGGGCGGATCGAGCGGACGCGGGCGTCAGCGCAAGTCCGGTGGTTTCTCCGATCGCATGGAGGACCGGTTCCGGCGGCGGTTCGAGCAGGAGTAGCCCGCCGCCGGACTCTCGTCAGATAGACGCGACGCCGCACCGTGATGGTGCGGCGTCGCCGTTTTGTGCGTTCGGGCGCCGAACGCGCGGGATGCTCTCCACCTGATTCGGCACCGGACTTTCGAGCTTCCCCACACCTCCCCGCATACTTCCCCCACCATGCCCCTCCGGTCGGTTCCGACAGGGCTGTCCAGGGGGTTTGCTAGGTGTTATCGGACATTTGCTCCGTGGCCTGGCGCGTGTCGGTAGAACTCGCAAAAGGTCGCCATGCCGGTGATAGCTGGGGTGACCTGCGGAATCGTCTGAGTCGGGAGCCAGATCACCGCTTGTTTCGATTGAAAGTGGGGGAAAGTGGGGTAATGTGGAGCGCGCACTTACTGAAAGGGCCGACCATCGAGGTGATCGACTAGGGAGGTGTCGAGATGTTTCTCGGTACCTACACACCTCGCTTGGACGACAAGGGGCGACTCACGTTGCCTGCGAAGTTTCGAGACGATCTGGCGGGAGGGTTGATGGTCACGAAGGGGCAGGATCACAGCCTTGCCGTGTACCCGAAAGAAGAGTTCACCGCGCTCGCTCGGCGAGCCGCGGCCGCGTCTCGAAGTAATCCGCAGGCTCGCGCGTTCGTCCGGGCGCTCGCGGCCGGAACGGACGAACAGCGTCCGGACGCTCAGGGCCGGATCGTTTTGTCGGCAGACCATCGCCGCTACGCCAACCTGGATAGAGATTGCGTGGTGATCGGGTCGGTCGATTTCCTGGAGATATGGGACAAGCAGGCGTGGGAGTCCTACCTCGCCGAACATGAGGAGGACTTCTCGCAAGCCAGAGACGAGTCGCTGGGCGGAATCTTCTAGCCCCGACCGAGCGAGTGCCGCGCGGTCTCTGCCCGGACACGGACCCTGACGTACTTCCCCGACGCCAGGTGCCGAGGTTCGGTCAGAGACCACGGGGCATTCGTGTCCGTATCAAAAGCACTGTGTATCAACGCGGCCCGTGTGCGGCGCGCGACGACGTGAGGCAGGATTCCGGGAGGTCGAGGTGAACCGTGAACAGCGCGGCCCTCGTCATGTTCCGGTTCTGCTCGAGCGGGCCGATGCGCTGCTCGGTCCGGTCCTCGGCGAACCGGGTGCGGTGTATGTCGATGCGACCCTCGGCCTCGGCGGCCACGCCGAACATTTTCTGCGCTCCTATCCGAACCTGCATCTGGTCGGCTTGGATCGCGACACCACCGCACTGAAGCTGGCTGGTGAGCGGCTCGCGCCGTTCGCGGATCGGATCACGTTGGTGCACACCCGCTATGACGGCATCGCCGCGGCGTTGACCCAGGCGGGACTGTCGGCCACCGGCTCGGTCTCGGCGATCCTGATGGACCTCGGGGTCTCGTCGATGCAGCTCGACGAGACCGACCGTGGCTTCGCCTACTCGGTCGACGCGCCGCTGGACATGCGGATGGATCCGACCACCGGTCCCACCGCCGCCGACGTGCTCAACACCTACAGCCACGGTGATCTGGCCCGGGTACTGAAAACCTATGGCGACGAACGATTCGCGGGCCGCATCGCGGCCGAGGTGGTCCGCCGTCGCAAGCTGAAGCCGTTCACCACCAGCGGTGAGCTGGTGGAACTGCTGTACGCCACGATTCCCGCGGCGACCCGCCGCACCGGCGGGCATCCGGCCAAGCGGACCTTCCAGGCGTTGCGCGTGGAGGTCAATCGGGAGCTCGATTCGCTACGGGACGCGTTGCCCGCCGCGTTGGCCGCGCTGCGTGTCGGCGGCCGCGTGGTCGTCATGTCCTACCAATCGTTGGAGGACAAGGTGGTCAAGCAGGCGTTGGCTCCGCGCGCGATGTCCAGGACGCCGGTGGATCTACCGGTCGAACTGCCCGGGATGGGGCCGGAATTCCGCATGCTCACCCGTGGCGCGGAGAAGGCGACCGAGCAGGAGATCGAGGAGAACCCACGGGCAGCGCCGGTGCGGATGCGCGCAGCGGAGCGGATTCAGGAGGCGCGGTGAGGCATCATCGCGCAGCGCCTTGTCGCGCCGACCGGGTGCGGGTGTCCCGCAAGATCCAGTGGCGCGGTGCGGCATCATCGCGCAGCGCCTTGTCGCGCCGACCGGGTGCGGGTGTCCCGCAAGATCCAGTGGCGCGGTGCGGCATCATCGCGCAGCGCCTGTCGCGCCGACCGGGTGCGGATGTCCCACACGACACAGGAGGCCGGATGAGACAGCGTCGCGCTGCGCCGATCCGGCATCTCGTGCGGACAGAGGAGGGGAACCGATGAGCGTGCGGACACGGACCGTCGAAGCGCCGGGCCGGATCGCCCGGCGGGTCCAGGAAGCCGAACGGGTGAAGTCCGGTGCGGCACAGCGGGCTTACGCCCGGCGCAGACTGCGTGCCGAAGGTCGTTCGGATGCGATGCCGCCCGCCATGCGGCGCTCCGCGATGGCCGCGCGGATTCCGTTCGTCACGGCCATCATCGCGCTGCTCGGCTGTGGCCTCGCGCTGACCCTGTTGCTCACCACCCGGGCCGCGGAGGACAGCTACCAGCTCGGCGACGCGCGGGCGACCAACCGGAAATTGGCCGACGAGCGCGCCGCCTTGCAGCGGGAGGTCGAGGCCGCCGATTCGGCGCCCGAGCTGGCCGCGCGGGCGCGGGAACTGGGCATGATCCCGGCCAAGGACCCGGCCCGCCTCGTCATCGCGCCGGACGGCACTGTCACGGTGATCGGCACACCGACGCCCGCCCAAGGCGCGCCGGTGCCACCGCTGAATGTCTCGCCGTCGGGCCCGCGGGTCGGTAACGCGCAGGCCAGGGGCGAGCGGGTGATACCGGTCACCACGATGCCCGCCGTGCCTGGGCAGGGCCAGGCGGCTACCGGAGAACAGAACACCGTCCGGGGCGATGCCGCGCCCGCGAGCCCGGTGCCGGTCGCCCCCGTGGTGGTCGGCCCCACTCTGCCCGGCCCGGTGCCCGCCGCCCCGCAGGCGACGGATCAGCAGTCGCACGCCGACGTGGAACCAGGGCCCCGGCCGCCAGCTGGAGCGCCGCAGGCCCAAGCAGAAGAATCTCAGCTGCCACAGGTGGAAACACAACAGCCGCCACAGGTGGAAACACAACGGCTGCCGCAGGTGGAAGCGCAACAACCGCTGCAGGTGGAGGTCGCTCCGGCTCGAGTGGAGCAGCAGCCGGACGAGGAGACGCCGCAGTCGCAAGTTCTCCTCGACGGAGGGCCGCTATGACGCGTCCTGGGCCCGCGCCGCGTCGGCGTCGCGGGCCCGCCGCGTCCCAGGGCGCAGGTCCACGCAGGTCCACGGCGCTCGGACCGGATCAGCCGCTGCGGCTGCGGCTCGGCGTCGGCCGCGTCGTCATGTTGGTCGCGCTCGCCGTCGTCGCACTGCAGCTGCTGTGGGTGCAGAGCGTCGCGGCACCGGGGCTGTCGGCGCAGGCGGCCAGCCAGCGCACCACCCATCAGCCCGACCAGGCCACGCGTGGGCCGATCACCGATCGCAACGGCAAGTCACTCGCCTTCACCATCTCCGCCAAAGCCTTGACCTTCCAGCCGGTTCGGGTGCGCAAGGAGTTGTCCGACGCCAGAGCCAAGAGCGACAAGGCGCCTGATCCGGATGAGCGGTTGCGCGATATCGCGCGCATGATCCACGAGAAGCTCGGTAAGGACGCGCCCACGGAAACGGATCTGCTCGCCAAGCTGCGCGGTGACGATCAGTTCGTGTATCTCGCCCGTAACGTCGATCCGCGGATCGCCGGAGAAATTACCGAGAAGTTCTCGCAAGTCGGTTCCGACCACCAGAGCATCCGGGTATATCCAGGTGGGTCACTGGCGGCGAACGTGGTCGGCGCCACCGGGTGGGACGGCCACGGGCAGGTCGGGCTGGAGTCGTCGATGGACTCGGTGTTGGCGGGTACCGACGGATCGCACACCTACGATCGCGGATCCGACGGTGCGGTCATTCCTGGCAGCTGGCGGGATGAACAGCCTGCGGTGAACGGGTCCGCGATCGAGCTCACCGTGGACTCGGATCTGCAGTATTACGTCCAACAGCAGGTGCAGCAGGCCAAGGAACTGTCCGGCGCGGGCTCCGCCTCGGCGGTCGTCCTCGATGCCAAGACCGGCCAGGTGCTCGCGATGGCCAACGACAACACCTTCAACCCGGCGCTGGGACCGCAGAGCTGGGCCAGGGCCGATCTGAACAATCCCTCGGTCTCGGACGTGTTCGAACCGGGGTCGGTGAACAAGATCATTACGGCGGCCGCGGCCATCGAATACGGCTTGACCAGTCCCGAGGAAGTGTTGCAGGTTCCCGGCGATATTCAGATGGCGGGCGTCACCGTCCACGATGCGTGGACGCACGACGTGGCGCCGTTCACCACCACGGGTATCTTCGGCAGATCCTCCAACGTGGGAACGCTGATGCTGGCACAGCGGGTCGGTGAGAACCGGTTCGCCGACATGGTGCACCGGTTCGGGCTCGGTCAGCGCACGGGCATCGGCTTGCCGGGAGAGAGCGCGGGACTTGTGCCCGACCGCGACCAGTGGTCCGGTGGCACATTCGCGAATCTTCCCATCGGACAGGGTCTTTCGATGACGACGTTGCAGATGGCAGGGATGTATCAGGCCATCGCCAACGACGGCGTCCGCATCCCGCCAAGGATCGTCAAAACCGAGATCGCGCCGGATGGCACGCGCACCGAGGAGGCCCAACCGGAGGGGGTGCGGGTGGTGAGCCCGCAGACCGCCGCGACATTGCGGACAATGTTCCAGGCGGTCATGCAGCGCGACCCGATGGACGCCGAGCAGAACGGAACCGGTTGGCCCGCTGCCATCACGGGCTATCAGGTGGCAGGAAAGACCGGCACCGCGCAGAAGGTCGATCCAGATTGTGAATGTTATTCCACGTCGTCGTTTTGGATCACCTTCGCGGGTATGGTCCCAGCCGACAATCCGCGCTACGTGATCGGTCTCATGCTCGATGCGCCCGTTCGGAGTTCCGATGGTAGCGGTGGCGGTTCGGTGGCTCCGCTGTTCCACAACATCGCCTCGTGGGCGCTGCAGCGCGATCGAATCCCGCCGTCACCGCAGCCGTCCAAGCGATTCGTGCTGCAGGCAGGGTGATTCTGTTCGTCGGCTCGGTGCGGCGGCACGCACAGCCGACCGTGGAAGTGGCCGACACCTCGCGCTCCGATCGGCTGGGCGCAGCTGGGCCGCCGGAATGCGGCGGTGCTTGCCTCGCCCGCGATGGGTCACTGTCTTCTGCCGCGTGGCGCGGTCCGTTCACGATGGTGCAGCCCGTAGGGTTCGGGTATCGACATCGCCGACGTTGCGGTGGGGCGCATGGTCCTGCCGTGATCGGTCGCCGGTAACCTGACACGTCGATCGCTGCCCTCGAAAGGAGCCTGGTTTCTGTGCAGTCCGGTCAACCACGCGCATTGCGGCCCGAGCACTCGCCGGCAACGCCGCTGGCGTCTTTGGCCGCCACCATCGGGGCACGAACGAATCTCGAATCGGCTGCGCGTGAATTATCGGTCAGCGGCATCGAGCAACGCTCGGACGCTGTACTGCCCGGCGACCTGTTCGCCGCATTGCCCGGCGCCCGCTCGCACGGCGCCCGGTTCGCCCGGGACGCGGTCGCGCGAGGCGCCGTCGCGGTGCTGACCGACGCGGTGGGTGCGGAGTCGGTGGCGGAACTGGGCGTGCCGGTGCTCGTGCGGGATGATCCCCGCGCGGTGCTCGGCGAGCTGTCGGCGACGATCTACGGCAACCCCTCCGAGCGGTTGCGCATCATCGGGATCACCGGAACCTCGGGCAAGACGACGACCTCGTATCTGGTCGAGGCCGGCCTGGCCGCAGGGGGACTGTCCACGGCACTGATCGGCACCATCGAGACCAGGATCGGCGGCAGGCGCGTGCCCAGCGCGCTGACCACCCCGGAGGCGCCGCAGCTGCACGCGATGTTCGCGCTGATGGTCGAGCAGGGGGTGGACGCGGTGGTGATGGAGGTGTCCAGCCACGCGCTGGCGCTGGGTCGGGTGGACGGTGTGCGCTTCGCGGTCGGCGCGTTCACCAACCTGTCGCAAGACCACCTGGACTTTCATGCCGATTTCGAGGACTACTTCGCCGCCAAGCGCAGACTGTTCGATCCGAATTCGGCGGTGGCGTCGCGCATTCCGGTGATCTGTGTGGACGACGCGTGGGGACGACGGCTCGCCGAAGACGTCGCGAACCCGATCACCGTGTCCACCAAGCGATCCGCGGACTGGAGCCTTTCCGGTGAGGTGTCGGCGCATGGCGGCGAGCAGGATTTCACGGCGTCCGGCCCGCAGAGGGATGTGCCGGTGCGGCTGCGACTTCCCGGCCACTACAACGTCGCCAACGGTCTGCTCGCGATCGCCGTGTGCGCCGCCGCGGGAGTCGAACCGGCGGTTGCCGCACCTGCGTTGGCCACCGTGGACGTCCCCGGCCGAATGCAACGGGTGGAGCGCGGGCAGGAATTCTTGGCGATCGTCGACTACGCGCACAAACCCGCGGCGCTGGAGTCCGTAATCGCCACGCTCCGTGGGCATCTCGCCGCGGACACAGCCGGACGGCTCGCTGTGGTCGTCGGCGCCGGTGGTGACCGCGATGCGGGCAAGCGGCCGCTGATGGGCGCAGCCGGTGCACGCGGCGCCGACCTGCTGATCATCACCGACGACAACCCGCGCACCGAGGACCCGGCAGCGATCCGAGCCGCGGTCCGCTCCGGTGCGTCGGAGGTGCCGGAGGCCGAGCGCGGCGAAGTGCGTGAGATCGGCGATCGGGCCGAAGCCATTGCGGCCGCGGTGGAGTGGGCGAACCCCGGTGACGTGGTTCTGATCGCGGGCAAGGGACATGAGGTAGGGCAGGAGATCCAGGGCGTGAAGCATCCCTTCGACGACCGCGAGGTGCTTGCGGTCGCATTGGAAAGACGAAGTCCGCAAGGAAATCACGCGGAGGACTTGACGGTTTCATGATCGAGATGACACTGCGGGAGATCGCGGACGTCGTCGGCGGCACGCTGCACGACGTTCCCGACCCGGAGGTGCGAGTGACCGGTGCGGTCGAATTCGATTCGCGCCGAATAGGTTCCGGTGATCTCTTCCTGGCGCTGCCGGGAGAGCGCTCCGACGGCCACGAGTACGCAGGGGCGGCGATCGCCGCCGGGGCGGTCGCGGTACTCGCCGCGCGGCCGGTGGGTGTGCCTGCCGTTGTCGTCGCACCGAATCGCGACTCGGTGCCCGCGAGTTCGGTTGCCCTGTCCCATGATTCGGACGGCTCGGGCGCCGCGGTACTCGCCGCGCTCGCGGCACTGGCGCGCGCGAGCGTGTCGCGCCTGGTCGCGGACGGCGGGCTCACCGTCGTCGGCGTGACCGGGTCCTCCGGCAAGACGTCCACGAAAGATCTGCTGGCCGCGGTACTCGCCCCGCTGGGCCCGGTCGTCGCACCGCCTGGATCGTTCAACAACGAACTCGGCCACCCGTGGACCGCGCTGCGCGCCGATGCCGAGACCCGCTTCCTGGTGCTCGAGATGTCGGCACGTGGTCCGGGCCACATCGCCGCGCTGGCCGAGGTGGCACCGCCGAGTATCGGTGTCGTGCTCAATGTCGGCACGGCGCATCTCGGCGAGTTCGGCAGCCGCGCGGCCATCGCGCAGACCAAGGGCGAGCTGGTCGAGGCGCTGCCGGCGACCGGACTCGCGGTACTCAACGCCGACGATCCCCAGGTCGCCGCGATGGCCGCACGGACGACGGCCCGCGTGGTGACCGTCGGCCAGGCCGAGACCGCCACCATCCGCGCCACCGGCATCCGGCTCGACGAGCAGGCACGGGCCGAGTTCACCGCGCACACTCCCGTGGGCGAGATCCCGGTGCGGTTGGCTGTGCACGGCGAGCATCACGTCGGCAACGCGCTGTCCGCGATCGCGGTCGCACTGGAGTGCGGCGCGGATCTCGAAGCCCTCGCCCGGACGCTGTCGGGTGCGCACGCTGCGTCGGCCCGCCGGATGGACGTGCGGACCACTGCCGACGGGATCACGGTGGTCAACGACTCCTACAACGCCAACCCGGACTCGGTGCGCGCCGCGCTGAAAGCGCTGGTGAGCATGGCGCGAGCGGGGGAGACCCCACGGCGCAGCTGGGCGGTGCTCGGCGAAATGGGGGAACTCGGCGCGGAATCCGTCCTGGAACACGACGCGATCGGCCGACTCGCCGTGCGACTGGATGTCAGCCGCGTGGTGGTGGTCGGGACCGGACGGCCCTCCCGCGCGCTGCACCAAGGAGCGGTGATGGAAGGGTCATGGGGCGAGGAGTCGATCCTCGTACCGGACATCGAGGCGGCGATCGCTCTGCTCGACGAAGAAGTCACCGCGGGTGACGTGGTGCTGGTCAAGGCATCGAAGTCGGTGGGCCTGTGGAAGGTCGCCGAACATCTGACCGATGCGGCTTCCGCGGCAGGACGCGACGCCGCCGCGCCGGGCAGCAGGGCGGGACATGACACGGAGGCAGCAGGATGAGACAGATTCTCTTCGCGGCGGCGATCGCGCTGACGGTCTCGATCCTGCTCACCCCGTTGTTGATCAAGATGTTCGCCAAGCAGGGTTTCGGCCAGGAGATCCGGGTCGACGGTCCTGCCAGCCACCAGGCCAAGCGCGGCACCCCGACCATGGGCGGAGTGGCCATTCTGGTCGGGCTGTGGGCGGGATATCTGGGTTCGCATCTGATCGGTATCGGGTACGACGCCGAAGGACCGTCGGCCTCGGCACTGCTGGTACTCGGCCTGGCCACCGCACTCGGCGCGGTGGGCTTCCTCGATGACTTCATCAAGATTCGTAAGCAACGCAACCTGGGTCTGACCGCGGCAGGTAAATATCTCGGCCAACTGACCGCGGCGGTGATCTTCGGTGTGCTCGCACTGCAGTTCCGCGGCGCGAGCGGGCTGACCCCTGCCAGTAGGCACCTGTCCTACGTGCGCGACATCAGCACGGTGACCATGGGTGTGGTCGTGTTCCTGGTGTTCGTGTGCTTCGTCGTGGTCGCGTGGTCCAATGCGGTGAACCTGACCGATGGCTTGGACGGCTTGGCCGCCGGATCGATGAGCCTGGTCCTCGGCGGGTACGTGGTCATCACGTTCTGGCAGTACTACCACGCCTGTGAGACCAAGCCGGAGACCGGCTGCTACAACGTTCGCGATCCGCTGGATCTGGCCCTGGTATGCGCCGCGGGGGCCGCCGCGTGTGTCGGCTTCCTGTGGTGGAACGCCGCGCCGGCGAAGATCTTCATGGGTGACACCGGTTCGCTGGCATTGGGCGGCATGCTCGCCGGTCTGTCCATCACCACCCGGACCGAGCTGCTGATGATCGTCATCGGCGCGCTGTTCGTCGCCGAGACGGCGTCGGTGGTGTTGCAGGTTGCCGTGTTCCGCACGACGCGTAACCGGTTGTTCAAGATGGCGCCGTTCCATCATCACTTCGAGCTCAGCAAGTGGGCCGAGACAACGGTGATCATCAGGTTCTGGCTCTTGGCCGCGATGGCCTCGGCCGTCGGTCTCGGCTTGTTCTACAGCGAATACCTCTCTGCGGTCGGGTGAACGAGATGGTCGAACATTCTCCTCGGGCCCTTCGTTCACCAGGGCCCATGCTCGAATTCCTGCGCGGACGTGACGTTCTGGTCGCGGGTTGGGGTGTATCGGGGCGTTCGCTGGTCGAGCCACTGCGGGATATCGGCGCGCGACCGGTGGTCACCGACGGCGGCGCCGCCGCGCTGTCGGAGGCCGCCGGGCTCGGACTGGATGTGGCCACCCCCGCCGAGCTGGAATCCACCGACTGGAGCCGGTTCGCGCTGGTGATCACCAGTCCGGGCTGGCGGCCGGATTCTCCGGTGCTCGCCACCGCGGTAGCCGAGGGCACACCGGTGTGGGGTGACGTCGAATTCGCCTGGTGGGTCGATCAGGCGAGGATCTACGGGCCGGTTCGCAAATGGCTAGTCGTCACCGGCACCAATGGCAAGACCACCACCACACAGATGACCCACGCGATTCTGCGCGCCGCGGGTATCGCCAGCGTCGCCTGCGGCAACATCGGCCTTCCGATTCTGGACGCGCTGCGCCGCAATCCCGGTCCGCAGGTGCTCGCGGTCGAGCTGTCGTCGTTCCAGCTGCACTGGGCGCCGTCGGTGCGGCCAGAGGCGGGTGTAGTGCTCAATGTGGCCGAGGATCACCTGGATTGGCACGGTGGCTTGGACGCCTATGCTGCGGCGAAGGCGCGGGCTCTGGTCGGCCGAGTCGCCGTGGTCGGTCTGGACGATCCCGTCGCGGCTTCGCTGGCGCGCAAGTCCAAGGCGCGCAGGACAGTGGGCTTCCGGATCGGAGTGCCCGCGGATGGCGAGCTGGGCGTGGTCGACGGCAAGCTGCTCGACCGGGCGTTCACCAAAGCCGCCATCCTCGCCGAGGTCGGCGATATCAGCCCGCCCGGTCCGGCCGGTGTCGCCGACGCGCTCGCCGCGTCCGCGCTGACCAGGGCGATCGATGTCGCGCCGCAGTTCGTCCGCGAGGGTCTCATCGAGCACAAGGTGGGTCCGCACCGCGCCGAACTGGTGCGTGAACTCGCCGGCGTCGAGTTCGTCGACGACTCCAAGGCCACCAACCCGCACGCCGCGCGCTCCTCGATTTTGGCGCACCCGCAGGTGGTCTGGGTGGCCGGCGGCCAGCTCAAGGGCGCGCACGTCGAGGATCTGGTGGAGGAGGTCGCCGAGCGGCTGGTCGCCGCGGTGCTCATCGGCGCCGACGCCCCGGTGATCGCGGCCGCGTTGGCGCGACACGCGCCCGAGGTCCCCGTCGTCGAGTTGATCGCGGGAGACGATGCAGGGATGGGTGACGAAGCGGCGAACACCGAGGCGTCCGACGCGATGATGGCCCGTGCCGTTCGCGCGGCCGCCGGATTCGCCCGCAGCGGTGACACCGTGCTGCTGGCTCCCGCCGCCGCGTCGCTGGACATGTTCGCCGACTACACGCACCGGGGCCGCAGCTTCGCCGCGGCGGTGCACACCTTGGAAGACGGTGACATCGGGCGGCGGCTATGACGACATCGGCGCGGCGTGATCCCGCGCCGGCCACCCGGTTCGGGGCCTGGCTCGCGCGGCCGCTCGCGTCGTTCCACTTGGTGGTCACGATCGCCACGCTGTTGACGACACTCGGACTGGTCATGGTCCTGTCGGCATCGGGGGTTGTGGAGTACGCGGTGGGTGGGTCGGCTTACTCGCTGTTCATCCAGCAAGCGTTGTTCGCGGCCCTCGGCGCCGTCCTGTTCTATCTCGCGTTGCGGGTTCCGCTGCGCCGATTGCGCCAGGTGTCGTTCCCGCTGTTCGCGATGTCGGTCTTGGCGCTGGTACTGGTCCTTGTTCCCGGTATCGGTACCCGCGCTCAGGGCGCACGCCGTTGGCTGATGCTCGGCCCTGTTTCGGTGCAGCCGTCGGAGATCGTGAAGGTGACGCTGATCGTCTGGGGCGCCCACCTGCTGGCTTCCCGACGGGCCAGCGGTTCGAGCTTGCGAGATCTTCTCGTTCCGCTGGTCCCGGCGGGTCTGCTGGTATGTCTGTTGATCGTGGTCCAGCCGAACCTCAGCACCACGGTCGCGGTGGGACTCGTTCTCGGTGCGCTGCTGTGGTACGGCGGGCTACCGGTCCGCCTCTTCGTGACGATCGCGGTTTCCGGTGTCGTGGCTGCGGGCGTGCTCGCGATGTCCGCCGGTTATCGGTCGAACCGGGTCCGGTCCTTCTTCAACCCGGGTTCGGACCTGCAGGGCGACAATTATCAAGCTCGACAGGCTCTCTATTCCCTTGCCGACGGCGGAATCTGGGGTAGAGGGCTGGGGCAGAGCCGCGCCAAATGGAGCTACTTGCCGAACGCGCACAACGACTTCATCTTCGCGATCATCGGCGAGGAATTGGGCTTTCTCGGCTGCGCGCTGGTGCTGGGGCTTTTCGCACTGTTCGTCTACACGGGACTGCGTATTGCCAGCCGGTCGGTAGATCCTTTTCTCCGGTTGTTGACCGCTGCCGCGACGACGTGGATCGCTGGACAAGCCATGATCAACATCGGGTATGTGGTCGGTTTGTTGCCGGTCACCGGTCTACAGCTACCACTGGTGTCCGCGGGTGGTTCCTCGCTGGCGATCACCCTGATCATGTTCGGCTTGATCGCCAATGCTGCTCGGCACGAACCGGAAGCGGTCGCGGCGCTACACGCCGGACAGGACGGTCGCTTCAGTAGGCTGTTGCGGTTGCCCAAACCCGAGGTGTACGCACCGGCTCGGGCGAGCGCCCGGGCCGCGGCGGCGCGCCGCGGTCGGGCGCCCGACCGCGGATCCTCCGCGCTGCCGATCGGTGGCCGTACGCGATACGGTGCGGAGCCGGTGCGGCGTCGTGCGTCGGAGAGTCGCGGCACCAGCTCGGCCCGCGCCACCAGGGCGTGGGAACCCAGCTATCCGGTCAATCACGCAAGAGAACGGGGAAGGTCCAGGTGATCTCGGTAATCGTCGCGGGCGGCGGTACGGCGGGCCACATCGAACCGGCACTGGCGGTGGCGGATGCGTTGCGGCGGCTCGACGCCTCGATCCGGGTGACGGCGCTGGGCACCGAACGTGGGCTGGAGACCCGCCTGGTTCCGGAGCGCGGCTATCCCCTCGAGCTGATCCCGCCGGTTCCGCTGCCGCGCAAGCCCACCGCCGATCTGCTGCGGCTGCCAGGGCGGGTGCGGGCCGCGGTGGCCAGGACCCGAGCGGTGATCGACGCGGTCGAGGCCGACGTGATCGTCGGCTTCGGCGGATATGTCGCTCTGCCCGCGTATCTCGCCGCGGGTGCGGGCGTCCTGCGTCGTCGGCGTGCCGTGCCGGTGGTGGTGCACGAGGCCAACGCCAAGGCGGGAATCGCGAACAAGGTCGGCGCGCGCGGCGCCGCGCGGGTGCTCGCCGCCGTTCCGGATTCGGGCCTCGCGAACGCCAGGGTCGTCGGCATCCCGGTGCGTGAATCGATCACGAGTCTGGACCGAGCCGCGCTGCGCGAGGAAGCACGTGCCCATTTCGGCCTGCCGGCCGAGGGCCCGGTGCTGCTGGTATTCGGTGGTTCGCAGGGCGCGCGAACCCTGAACGAGGCCGTGTCCGCGGCCGCGCCCCAGCTGTCCGCGGCGGGCATCTCGGTCCTGCACGCGCACGGTCCCAAGAACACGCTCGAGCTGGCGGAGTCCGGTGAGGATGGCTCCCGCTACCTGGCGGTGCCGTATCTGTCCCGGATGGACCTCGCCTATGCCGCCGCCGACGCGGTGGTGTGCCGGTCGGGTGCGATGACGGTCGCGGAGGTCTCCGCGGTCGGGCTGCCCGCGTTCTATGTGCCACTTCCGCACGGCAACGGGGAGCAGGAACTCAACGCGCGACCGGTGGTGCGCCACGGCGGCGGCAGGATTGTGCCGGATGCGGAACTGACGCCGAAGTACGTGATCGATGAGGTGATTCCCTTGCTCATGGACACCGCAGGGCTGATCGAGATGGGCCGGGCCGCCGCGGGCGCCGGGCACCGTGACGCCGCCGACGAGGTAGCCCGGATCACGATGGAGGTGGCAGGCCGGTGAGCGAGACCACGGCGAACGGGGTGGGGTCGGAGACCGCCGGCGAGCGTTGCGCATTGCCCCCGGAGTTGGCACGGGTGCACATGGTCGGGATCGGCGGTGCGGGGATGTCCGGGATCGCGCGCATCCTGCTCGCCCGGGGCGGCGCGGTGTCGGGTTCGGATGCCAAGGAGAGTCGCGGCGTGCTGGCGTTGCGCGCACGGGGCGCACAGGTGCGCATCGGTCACGATGCGACCGCCCTCGACCTGCTACCCGGCGGCCCGACCGCGGTGGTCACCACCTACGCGGCCATCCCGAAGACCAACCCGGAGCTGGTCGAGGCGAATCGGCGCGACATCCCGGTGCTGCTGCGCCCTGCCGTGCTCGCCTCGCTGATGCGAGGCCATCGCACCTTGCTCGTCTCGGGTACCCACGGCAAGACCTCGACCACGTCGATGCTGATCGTGTCGTTGCAGCATTGCGGGTACGATCCGTCCTTCGCGGTCGGCGGCGAACTGAACGAGGCGGGCACCAATGCCCACCACGGCACCGGCGATATCTTCGTGGCCGAGGCCGACGAGAGCGACGGTTCGCTGCTGCAGTACGACCCGGATGTCGCGGTGGTGACGAATATCGAGTCCGATCACCTCGACTTCTTCGGCTCCGATGAGGCATACGTCCAGGTTTTCGACGACTTCGCCGACCGCCTCGCCGCAGGCGGACTGCTCGTGGTGTGCCTGGACGATCCGGGCTCGCGGGCGCTGGCCGAGCGGGTCGGCGCGCGGCTGGCCGAGAAGAATGTGCGGGTGCTCGGTTACGGATCGGGTGACCTCACCGACGCCCCGGTCGCGGTGGGCGCCCGCTTACACAGCTGGGAGCCACGCGATGTCGGCGGTATCGCGCAGTTCCAACTCGCCGACGAGGCCGCGCCGCGGACGCTGCGACTGTCGGTGCCGGGCAGGCATATGGCGCTCAACGCACTCGCCGCCCTGCTCGCCGCCCGCTCGGCCGGTGCCGACGTGGGCGAAATCGTGCAGGGCCTGGAGGGTTTCGGCGGAGTGCACCGCAGGTTCCAGTTCGCTGGACGGGAGAACGGCGTGCGGGTCTTCGACGACTACGCCCACCACCCGACCGAGGTGCGCGCCGTGCTCGGCGCGGCTGCCGAACTGGTCCAGCAGGAGGCCCGCGATGGTGCTCGGTCCAGACAGGGGCGGGTCATCGTGGTGTTCCAGCCGCATCTCTACAGCCGTACCGCGACGTTCGCACAGGACTTCGGCGCGGCGTTGAGCTTGGCCGACGAGGTCGTCGTGCTCGATGTCTACGGCGCACGGGAGAAGCCGCTGCCCGGCGTGAACGGCGCACTGGTAGCCCAGGCGGTGACCAAACCGGTGCACTACCAGCCGGATATGTCCCGGGTCGGCCGTCAGGTCGCGGGTCTGGCCCTGCCTGGCGACGTCGTGATCACGATGGGTGCGGGTGATGTGACGATGCTCGGCAGCCAGATCCTCGATGGGTTACGGGCGCGGCCTCAGCACGGACGGTGATCCGGCGTGCGCGGGGTCGGATCGATGCGCGACATGGGGCGATCCGCGAGTGATCGGTTCGGCGCGGACGAATGGCGCCGAATTCGGCTGTGGGGATTGCTGGGTGTGTGCGTTCTCGCCGTAGTCGGCGTCGTCTGCTGGTTCACGCCTGTGCTCTCGGTGCGCACCGTGCGGATCGAGAGCACGCTTGCGGTACCCGAGCAGCAGGTGCGCGATCTGCTCGAAATCCCGTCCGGCCGCTCCATACTGCGAATCGACACCACGGCCATTGCGCAACGAGTGGCCAGCATTCCGAGGGTGCGCACGGCACGGGTACAGCGGGTATTTCCATCCACCGTCCGAGTGACGGTCGTGGCGCGCATTCCGGTGTTGTTCTACGACAGTCCGCAGGGCGAGCATCTACTGGACGCGGACAGCGTGGAATTCGCGATCGAGCCCGCACCTATCGGTGTGGCGAAACTGATCGCCGATCATCCCGGTGCCGACGATTCGGTGACCCGCGCCGCGGTTTCGGTCCTTGCCATTGTTCCCGCTGCGCTGCGTGTTCAGGTGGGTGAGGTTGTCGCACGGTCCATTTCGGATATTTCGCTGAATCTGAAGGACGGACGCACGGTACTCTGGGGCGGGACCGACGACGCCGAGCGCAAGTCAGCGGTCGTGTTACCGCTGTTGACGCGCCCCGGAACGGTGTTCGATGTCTCGAGTCCCAATCTGGTCACGGTAAAGTGATCCACACCCATTGTGTCCAGGGAATTTTCGGCGGTTCGGGAGCGGTTCCGGCGCCGAGAAGATGGCCGGGGGGCAACCGTCCACCATACGACGTGTGGAGTGGCGAGACGAGCGGGATCACACAAGATTCTGACTCTCGTTTCGGCGCGCCTGCGCACGTATCGCGGCGGCTGCGAATAGCGTTCGGCACCAGTCGGATACTTGACATAACGCTAACCCTATGGTTCAGGTTTAGGGTTTGCTCGGTTCTCGGGTCGCTTTCCGAAGCGAATCGACCCACGGGCCGGGTCGAAAAGCAGTGTGCCGAGAATCCGGAAACGACAGGCTTTAGATCGAAGGAAGGCGAGAGCCCATGACGCCCCCGCACAACTACCTTGCGGTGATCAAGGTCGTCGGTATCGGCGGCGGCGGTGTGAATGCCGTCAACCGGATGATCGAACAGGGACTCAAAGGTGTCGAGTTCATCGCGGTCAATACCGACGCACAGGCCCTGCTGATGAGCGATGCCGACGTCAAACTCGACGTCGGTCGTGAGCTCACCCGCGGTCTCGGGGCCGGCGCCGATCCCGAGGTCGGACGCAAGGCCGCCGAGGACCACAAAGACGAGATCGAAGAGGTGCTCAAGGGCGCCGACATGGTCTTCGTCACCGCGGGCGAGGGAGGCGGCACCGGTACCGGTGGCGCGCCGGTCGTCGCGCAGATCGCGCGTAAGCTCGGCGCGCTCACCATTGGTGTGGTCACGCGTCCGTTCTCGTTCGAGGGCAAGCGTCGTGGCAACCAGGCCGAGGTGGGGATCAACCTGCTGCGCGAGTCCTGTGACACGCTGATCGTGATTCCCAACGACCGGCTGCTGCAGCTCGGCGACGCGGCGGTGAGTCTGATGGACGCCTTCCGCTCGGCGGACGAGGTGCTGCTCAACGGTGTGCAGGGCATTACCGACCTGATCACCACGCCCGGTCTGATCAACGTCGACTTCGCCGATGTCAAGAGTGTGATGTCCGGAGCGGGCAGTGCGCTGATGGGTATCGGTTCCTCGCGCGGCGAGGGCCGATCGGTGAAAGCTGCCGAGGCGGCGATCAATTCGCCGCTGCTCGAGGCGTCGATGGATGGTGCGCACGGAGTGTTGCTGTCGATCGCGGGCGGGTCGGATCTGGGTCTGTTCGAGATCAATGAGGCGGCGTCGCTGGTGCAGGAGGCCGCGCACATCGAGGCCAACATCATCTTCGGCACCGTCATCGACGACTCGCTCGGTGACGAGGTGCGGGTCACCGTGATCGCCGCGGGCTTCGACGGCGGAGGCCCGGCCCGGCGGACCTTCGACACCACGAGCCGGGGCACCATCGGGTCGGCGCGGTCCGGCGAGATCGGACAGAGCCGCACCAGTGAGGTCGTCGCCCGCGGCACCGACACCCCGCCGAGTATCTCCAGCAGCCGAGGCGCGGTGCCGAGCTACCGCGACACCGAACGGCAGCGCGCGCTGTCCGAGCCGACGATCGCGAACAACCCACGTTCGCACATCACGCCGCCGGATGACGATGACGATGACGACGACGTGGATGTGCCTTCGTTCATGCGGCGGGGCTAGCAGCTGGACCGTGGGTTCCGGCCGCGGCCGGAACCCAGCTCGAAATAGGGGGTGAGCTCTCGGTCTTCACCGGGACGCTCGGGGGCATCGGGGCGTGGTGCCCGGTTGTGTCCGGATAAGGCAAGCGATTTCGTGGATGTCGGCGACGCGAGATGCTCGGCGTGGGCGGGTATGGGGTGCTTCGGTGAGACGCGGCGACCTGTGGGTGTTCCGGCTCCGGCGTGGGCCTTTCGTCGGCCTTCGCCGAACGCCACTAGGCTCGTCGCTATGACTATCGCGCCGACTACGATCGTTCGACGGGTCACGACGACCAGGGCAGGGGGCTTCTCGTCGCCGCCGTATGACTCGTTCAACCTCGGCGACCATGTCGGCGACGATCCGGCGACCGTGCGGCGCAACCGGGATCGGCTGGCCGAGGGGATCGGCCTGACGCCGGACCGCTTGGTGTGGATGGAACAGATCCATGGTCGCAATGTCGAAATCGTGGACGGTCCGCGGCCGCGGCCGGTTCCCGCGACCGACGCTATCGTCACGACGGTGCCCGGCCTCGCGCTCGTGGTGCTCACCGCCGACTGTGTCCCCATCCTGCTGTCCGACGATGAGGCAGGTGTGATCGCGGCTGTGCACGCCGGCCGCATCGGCGCTCGGATCGGCATCGTGCCGCGGGTGTTGGACGCGATGGTCTCCGTGGGCGCGCGCGTGGATCGCATCGGCGCTTTCCTCGGTCCCGCCGCCTCCGGTCGCCAGTACGAAGTCCCCGCGGCGATGCGCGACGATGTCGAGGCGCATTTGCCGGGAAGCGCGACCATCACCGTTCGCGGCACCCCCGCGCTCGACCTGCGCGCCGGCATCTCCCGGCAGCTCTCCGAGGCCGGGGTAGCCGGGATCGCCGTGGATCCGCGCTGCACGATCGAGGACCGCACCCTGTTCAGTCACCGCCGCGGCGCCCCGACCGGCCGAATCGGTGGGGTGATCTGGCGGGAGGACACCGCGTGAGTGAGCGTCAGCGCGCGCAATGGGACCACCGTGCGCGGTCGGCGCAGCCGAGCCCGAGTGAGTTGCCGTCGTGAGCGCCGACATCGAGTCCGTGTCGGCCGACGCGGTCGCGGCCCGTACCGCGGAGTTGATCACCGCCTTGGCGGGCCTGCTTGCCCGGATCGATGCGGGCTGCGTCGCGGCGGGCCGGGATCCGAACTCGGTCCGGCTGCTACCGGTGACGAAATTCTTCCCCGCTTCCGATGTGGCGATCCTGTATCGGCTGGGTCGACGTGACTTCGGTGAGTCGCGCGAGCAGGAGGCCACCGCCAAAGTGGCGGCCGTGCGTGATGAAGAACTCTCCGGCATACGCTGGCACATGATAGGGCGCCTGCAACGGAACAAAGCGCGGGTTGTGGCCCGTTGGGCGCACACCGTGCACTCGATCGATAGCGAACGGCTGGCAACTGCCCTTGACGCCGGTGCGCGGGCCGCGTTGGACGCGGGGGAACGCACCGAGCCGGTTCGGGTATTGCTCCAGGTGAGCCTGGACGACGACCCGGCGCGCGGCGGTGTGTCGGCGGCCGATCTCGCTCCGCTCGCCGAACAGGTCGCGGCCGCGCCGGGACTACGGCTGTCGGGTCTGATGGCCATTCCGCCGCTGGGGGCGGAGTCTGATGCGGCATTCGCACGTCTTGCGACGTTGCACACCCTGTTGCTCGCCGATCATCCGGAGGCGACAGAACTTTCGGCAGGCATGTCCGGCGATCTGGAATCGGCGATCGAACACGGGGCCACGGTTGTGCGTGTCGGTACCGCCTTGATGGGCGGCAGGCCGATAACCTCGGCGTAGCAAAGAAACCTCATCAGTCACATTCGACACATATGCTGGGAACTGGCGAGGGCTGAGCAAGACTTCAACACCCGGCTGCCACCGGGGCCGAAGGAAGGTCGACCAGAATGAGCGAGCGCAGCGAGCGAGTAATCGACGCAGCCACCATCGTGGTCATGACGGAGCCGAGCGACAGCGAGGTGCGGTCATGAGCACGCTGCACAAGTTCAAGGCGTACTTCGGCATGGTTCCGCTCGACGACTACGAAGACGACTATGTGGACGATCGCGCCCCTCGGGGTGTCGACGAGCGCGGTGCGCGCCGGCCCCGGCCCCGTGACTACTCCGACCGTGACGGTTATGCCGATCGCTACGGCGAAGACCGTTACGGCGCGGACCGTTTCGACGACGTCGAGTATCCGGAGCCCGCCTACAAGTCGCCGTACAAGGCGGGGTACCCGGTGTCGCGGCGCGACGACTACGCCGACGAGCCCTACGGTGACGACCGCTACGAGGCGTCGCGGCGCCCGACCCGGATCGAGTCCGCCCCGTCGGGCCGGTTCCGGGCGGGTGGGAGCGCGCCGATATTACGCGGAGCCACCCGGGGTGCGCTCGCCGTCGATCCCGACGCCGAGGAGCGCAGGCTGGAGGAGCGCGTGCGTCCCGAGCCCGCCCCGGTGCGGCGGCCCGGGATCTTCGAGGACGGAGGCCCCTTGTCCAAGATCACGACGCTGCGCCCGCGGGATTACAGCGAGGCTCGGATCATCGGCGAACGCTTCCGCGAGGGCAATCCAGTGATCATGGACCTGGTCGAGCTGAGCAATGCCGACGCCAAGCGATTGGTCGATTTCGCCGCGGGCTTGGCCTTCGCGCTGCGCGGCTCGTTCGACAAGGTCGCGACGAAGGTGTTCCTGCTCTCACCCGCCGATGTCGACGTATCGGCCGAAGAGCGCCGTCGAATCGCCGAGACCGGCTTCTATAACCAGAAATAAAGCGGTGATCCGGGGGGTGGGGGAGACCGGTCGCGGGTGGTGCGGCGCGGTCATTTTGCGCGAAGCGATTTTTGCGGCAGAGTGAACTGGTGGCCTTGTTCGCGGTGCTGTACTTCGTACTGTTCATCTTCTGGCTGTTGCTGATCAGCCGCGTGATCGTCGAGTTCATCCGAAGCTTTGCCCGCGACTGGCGCCCTACCGGTGTCGTGGTTGTCGTACTAGAGGTGATCTTCACGATCACCGACCCTCCGGTGAAACTCCTGAGGCGGTTGATACCCCCGGTGTCGCTGGGCGGAATTCGGCTGGATCTGTCGATTATGGTCTTGCTATTCATCGTCTTCATCTTGATGTCGATCGTGGGCAGGCTCGGGCAACCGGTAGCTCCGGTGTGACAGAATGGGCCGGGAAGACAGCTTGCTAGATCTGCTAGATCTCCAAAAGACGCGTGAAGGGATCCTTCCATGCCGCTGACCCCAGCCGATGTGCACAACGTCGCGTTCAGCAAACCGCCGATCGGGAAGCGTGGCTACAACGAGGATGAAGTCGACGCGTTCCTGGATCTCGTGGAGCAGGAGCTCTCGCGTCTGATCGAGGAGAACGCCGACCTGCGCCAGCGGGTTGCCGAACTCGACGCGGAACTGGCCGACGCCAAGAAGAATCGCGGCCCGGCCACGGTGAACGCCGCGAAGGTTCCGGTACCACAAGCTCCGCCGCCCGAGCCGATCAAGCCGCCGGTTCCGGTCGCCCCGCCCGCCCCGATGGCCGCGCCGGTGGTCAAGGATGCGGGCGCGGACGCGAACCTGCAGGCCGCCAAGGTGCTCAGCCTCGCCCAGGAGATGGCGGACCGGCTGACCAGCGACGCCAAGGTCGAGGCGGAGAACCTGCTGTCGAATGCCAGGGCGAACTCCGAGCGCCTGGTAGGTGATGCGAGGACGCGGTCGGAGTCGATGATCGTCGATGCTCGCCAGAAGTCGGACGCGCTGCTGTCGGACGCCCAGACCCGGTCGGACAACCAACTGCGCCAGGCCAAGGAGAAGGCCGACGCGCTGCAGGCCGACGCGGAGCGCAAGCACACCGAGATCATGGCCACCATCACCCAGCAGCGCACCGTGCTGGAGAGCCGAATCGAGCAGCTCAAGACATTCGAGCGGGAGTACCGGGTACGCCTCAAGTCGTACCTGGAGTCGCAGCTCGAGGAGTTGGAGAATCGCGGCTCGGCGGTACCGGTCGACGGCGGCGAAGCGTTCGCCGACGCCAACACCGCGAGCAACCTGGCGCCCGCCTCCTTTGCCAAGGGTGGCAAGTAACGCGGCTCGCTCTGCGTGCAGCAGGTCATACTGCTAGAGGAAATGTCGAGCCGCCTGGCATGCCTTGGGGGTCACCATGCTCGTCTTGACGCTCGTCCTTGCCGCGATCGGCTTCGCGCTACTCGTGGCCGCCCTCACCACCGGATCGGTGATCTGGGCGTGGGGCTGCATCGTGGTATGTGTCATCGGTGCTGTGCTGTTGCTGGTGAGTGCCCTATCCATGCGGAGGCCCGAGGGTGAGTCCATACAGCCTCCTGGTCGTCATGCCAAACGGTGAGGGCTGCCCTGCCGGCCGAGCGTGACCTGCCCTGCGAATTGGGTTGACCGCTCTGGCTAGAATCAAACATGAATACGACGTCGATCCGGCAATCACCGGGGAGTCTTCGGAAGAACAGCAGCACGGTCCCCTGGCCGGGCGCTCAGTAGAACCGAACGGGTGAGCCCGTCACAGCTCCCGAACGAGAGGTCCGGCGGATACTGTGCCGGGCAAGCGGGGTGGTACCGCGGTTTCGGCGCACCGGGCGCTGTCATCGTCCCCGTGCCAACGACACGGCACGAGGAGACGTATCCGCGATGGCGGACCACACTTCCAGCAGCAGCGCGTATCCGCGGGTCGACCTCGGCGTCGGCAGCGGGACATCGTTCCCCGAGATGGAGCGCCGCGTGCTCGACGCATGGGCGGCCGCCGACACCTTCCGCGCGAGCATCGAAAAGCGTTCCGGCGCATCAGAATTCGTTTTTTACGATGGGCCGCCCTTTGCGAATGGTCTTCCGCATTACGGTCATTTGCTCACCGGATATGTCAAAGACCTCGTCCCGCGTTTCCAGACTATGCGTGGCAAGCGGGTCGATCGTCGATTCGGTTGGGACTGCCACGGTTTGCCCGCGGAAATCGAGGCGGAAAAGCAGCTCGGTATCACGGACAAATCACAGATCGATGCCATGGGTCTCGCCGAATTCAACGCGGCCTGCAAAACATCGGTACTGCGCTACACGAGCGAATGGCGCGACTACGTGACGCGCCAGGCCCGCTGGGTCGACTTCGACAACGACTACAAGACGCTGGATACCGACTTCATGGAGTCGGTGATGTGGGCGTTCAAGTCGCTCTATGACAAAGGCTTGATCTATCAGGGCTTCCGGGTGCTGCCCTACAGCTGGTACGAACAGACGCCGTTGTCGAATCAGGAGACTCGCCTCGACGACGCGTACAAGATGCGCCAGGACCCGGCGGTCACCGTCGACATGGTGTTGCGCGTGTCCGCCGACCATCCGCTGAGCGCGCTCGACGGCGCCAATGCCCTGATCTGGACGACCACGCCGTGGACGCTGCCGTCCAACCTGGCCATCGCGGTGCACCCGGACGTCCGCTACGTGCACCTGCGTGCCGCCGACGGCAAGCGCTATCTGCTTGCGGTCGAACGGGTGTCGCACTACGCCCGAGAGTTCGGCGAGGACCTCGAGGTGCTCGGCGAGTACGACGGAGCAGCGCTGGCCGACCTGGCCTATACCCCCCCGTTCGACTTCTTCCTCGGCCACCCGAACGCGCACCGTGTGCTCACCGCCGATTACGTGACCACCGACTCCGGCACCGGAATCGTCCACCTCGCACCGGCTTTCGGTGAGGAGGACATGGATGTCGCCGCGGCCAACGGGATCGAGCTGGTGCAACCGCTGGATCCGGGCGGCAAGTTCACCTCGATGGTGCCGCCGTACCAGGGGCTGATGGTGTTCGACGCCAACCCGGTGATCATCAAGGATCTCAAGACCGCGGGAAAGGTGTTGCGGCACGAGACGATCGAGCACTCGTATCCGCACAGCTGGCGTTCCGGGCAACCGCTGATCTACATGGCCGTGCCGTCCTGGTTCGTCGCGGTCACCCAGTTCCGTGATCGAATGGTCGAACTGAACAAGCAGATCACCTGGGTGCCCGAGCACATCCGCGACGGACAGTTCGGCAAGTGGCTGGAGGGCGCGCGGGACTGGAACATCAGCCGCAACCGCTACTGGGGCAGCCCGATTCCGGTCTGGGTGTCCGACGACCCGGCCTACCCACGCGTCGACGTGTACGGCTCGCTCGACGAACTGGAACGCGATTTCGGCGTGCGCCCCACCGATCTGCACCGGCCGACGATCGACGAGTTGACCCGCCCGAACCCCGACGATCCGACCGGCAACTCGACCATGCGCCGGGTGCCCGAGGTGCTCGACTGCTGGTTCGAGTCGGGCTCCATGCCATACGCCCAGGTGCACTACCCGTTCGAGAACAAGGACTGGTTCGGCGGCCACTTCCCCGGTGACTTCATCGTCGAATACAACGGACAGACGCGCGGTTGGTTCTACAACCTGCACGTCCTGTCGACGGCGTTGTTCGACAGCCCGGCGTTCAAAACCGTGGTCGCGCACGGCATCGTGCTCGGTGATGACGGGCTGAAGATGAGCAAGTCCAAGGGCAACTACCCGGATGTGAACCAGGTGTTCGACCGGGACGGCTCCGATGCCATGCGGTGGTTCCTGATGAGCTCGCCGATCCTGCGCGGCGGCAACCTCATCGTCACCGAGCGCGGCATCCGCGAGGGTGTCGGGCATGTGCTGCGTCCGCTGTGGAATGCGTGGACCTTCCTGCAGTTGTACGCGTCGAAACCCGGGACGTGGCGGACGGATTCGCCGAACGTGCTCGACCGCTACATCCTGGCGAAACTGGCGCAGACCAGGAATGTGATGACCGAGGCGCTGGAGGTCTATGACATCGCGGGCGCCTGCGAGGAGCTGCGCTCGTTCGCCGACGCGCTGACCAATTGGTATGTGCGCCGATCGCGTTCCCGGTTCTGGAGCGAGGACGCGGACGCGGTGGACACCCTGCATACGGTGCTCGAGGTGGTCACCCGGCTGGCCGCGCCGCTGTTGCCGCTGCTCACCGAGGTGATCTGGCGGGGACTGACCGGCGGCGAGTCGGTGCATCTGGCGGACTGGCCGGCGGGAGCGGAGCCTGCGGAGCGAACAGAAAAGTCCGCGGGTGTGCTTCCTGACGACCCGGAGTTGGTCGCCGCCATGGACGAGGTGCGCGTGGTGTGCTCGACGGTGCTGAGCCTGCGCAAGGCACAGAACCTGCGGGTGCGGCTGCCGCTGGCCGAAGTCACCATCGCCGCGGCCGACGCGGAGCGGTTGGCGCCGTTCGCGGACATCATCGCCGACGAGGTCAATGTCAAGAAGGTGGATCTGACCACCGATGTGGACGTGCACGGCCGCTTCGAACTGGTGGTCAACGCCCGTGCGGCGGGTCCGCGCCTCGGCAAAGACGTGCAGACGGTGATCAAGGCGGTCAAAGCGGGGGAGTGGTCCGAGGGCGCCGATGGTGTGGTCACCGCGGCCGGCATCGCCCTGCTCCCCGAGGAATACACGCAGCGCTTGGTCGCCGCCGAGCCGGAGTCCACCGCGGCGCTGCCGGGCAATGCGGGTCTGGTGGTGCTGAACTCGGTGGTCACCGAGGATCTGGAGGCGGAGGGGTGGGCCCGTGACCTGATCCGTGACCTGCAGGAGACCAGGAAGACCTCCGGCCTCGAGGTCTCCGATCGCATCACCGTAGTGCTCGACGTTCCCGCGGAACGGGCCGGCTGGGCCGAGACCCATCGTGAGTTGATCGCGGGCGAGATCCTCGCCACCACCTTGGCATTCGGCGACGCCGGCCCCGATGCCGCCGATCTTGTCGGTGGTGTGCGGGCGAAGGTCACCAAGGTCTGAGGTCCAAGGTATGACGAGTCGGGGGTGAGACCGAAAGGTCTTGCCCCCGAACTGTATTCGCGGTGGGATGGCCGGGCTGCCTCGACCACGCCCATCGCTCGGGGATACTTCGATGGTCAGTGCGCCCATGGATCACATCGACCATAGTCGCGTGTGCTGCTCGGTCGGTGGTGTGGTGCGATTCGTCGACGGGCGCACGATGTTCGGCCTGTTCAGCTCGACGGCCACCGCCATAGCGCTTCCGGGAGGGGCGCTGGTCGCGCGGTGCGCTGGAACCGGGCTGCCTGAGACCCCCCTCGGTACGCACATGCGTTCAACGCGTAGGAAAGTCGCAGTCCGAACGGAGTGGGGTCGGCACAAACCCCAATCGTCGCTGCACGCTGCACGCTGCACGCTGCACCTTCGCGGGCAATCTGATCGCAAACGCCTGGACGGGGTACCGGTACGTGCATACCCAACCGATGGCTGTCAGGGCGCGTTCCCAGTCATCCGCTGGCCGTGGTTCACCAGTGCTCATCGCGAGCTGCGCGCACAAGTGGTGGACTGATACGGGCGATGTCAAGAGTTTGCGTTGTGATATAGATCACACGCTAGGAATTTGCTGAACCGATTGTGCTGCCGCGGTGAGCGCGGCACAATCGGCGATGTTGCTGCTGTTGCGCAGGTTAACTGCTGGGGCGGCAGTGTCTGTTCGCGGAGTGTCCTACTCGAAATGCTCTGCGCCGGGCGTGCTTTCGCCAGGCGCGGTAGCCGCGGCGCCATCTCGATGACCCTGCTGATGCCAAGTGTTAGCCAGGGCTGTCGGTGGGTGCCCTGTCAGTCGGGTCAACGGAAGGGACGAGCACGTGACGAGGAAACCGCTGCGCCGCATCGCACTCGGATTCATGGTGTCGACGATCGCGACACTTGTCCTCGCAGGACCGGTCTGGTCCGACACCGGTAGTGCGTCCGGCAGCGGACCGGGCAGCGGCTCCGCCGGCGAGTTGGGCGCGACCCTCAGCGCCAGTGGCTCGGCGGCATTGCCGGTGCCCAGTTCGCGCGGCCTCGCCGCACTGGCCGTGGCCTTGACACAGATCGGCAAGCCCTACCAGTGGGGTGGCACCGGTCCGTTCGCCTGGGATTGCTCTGGTCTGGTCCAGTGGGCGTTTCGCCAGGTGGGGGTGAGCCTGCCACGGACAACCTGGCAGCAGGCGAAGGCTGGAGTGGCGGTTCCGCGCAGCGCCCTCGCGCCCGGCGATGTGGTGGTACTCAACGACGACGGCTCGCACGTCGGTATCTATGCCGGCTTGGGGCAGGTGTTCAACGCCTACGGCTCCGGCGTGCCGGTCGGATTCACCCCGCTCAGCCGTTTCGACATCTACGCCATCCGCCGCTTCTGAGCACGCCGCACCGGCCTGATCGCGTATCCGCGGCGATGCGCACCACTCACCCACCGTGGTCACGACCCGGCGCAGTGCGGATCGTGACCACGGCGACAGCATCGCCGCGGGTCATGCGAGGTATCGGCGGGTGACGGTGTCGGTCAGGTGCCGAGCGCCTCGGCGAGCGTGCGCAGCAGCGGTCCGTACTGCGGATGCGCCAGCGCCGAGGCGAATTGCGCGACCAGATAGTCGGCCGGATTACCGGTGTCGTACCAGCGGCCCCGGATCACCTGCCCGAAGACCGGGTTGCCGGCCGCGTGCAGGTTGATCGCGTCGGTGAGGTACACCTCGCCGGTGCGGTGCTCATACCACGCGTCGGTCTGAATGCGTAGTTCCTCGATGATTCCGGGCGTGACCACATAGCCGCCGATCGCGGCGAAATTCGACGGTGCGTCCTCGGGCTTGGGCTTCTCTCGAAGTCCGGTGATACGCAGCAGACCGTTGCCGTGGTCGTCGGCCACCACCGGCACGCCGTAGCGCTGCGATTCGGCGGGGTTCATCGGCATCAGCGCGAGGACCGGGGACCCGGTGGCCTCGTAGGCGTCGATGAGCTGCTGGGCGCGTGGCACCTCGGCGACGAACACGTCGTCGGGCCACAACACCAGCATCGGCTCGTCGCCGAGATTTCGGGCGGCGTTGAGCACCGGGGTGCCGTTGCCGTACGGGCCGTGCTGGTCGAGGTAGGTGATATGACCGCGCCGGGACAGCTCGCCCACCTCCTCCACCGCGTCGGCGTAGGCGGTTTTTCCCTCCGCGCGCAGTTGGTCCACCAGCGCCGGGTTGGGGCGGAAGTGATCCTGGATCAACGATTTTCCGCCGCTGACCACAATGGTGATGTCGGTGATGCCCGAGGCGACCAGCTCACGGACCGTGTGCTCGATCACCGGCTGGTCGCCGACCGGCAGCATCTCCTTGGGGATGGCCTTGGTCAGCGGGAGCAGCCGGGAGCCGATACCGGCGGCCGGGATGACGGCCTTACGGATCTTCATGGGTCCGATCATCACATACCAAGTCCGATGGTAGACCTCGTCCCCGCGGTTCGTCATCGGCGATTCGGGACGGCGCAGTACCTCGGTCGGTGCGGAAAAAGGCCAGATCAGAAGGCGTGCGCCGATGAAAAGCGCGGGTAACTCGGGTCTCGGGCACCCAGCGATCCGAGCGGGAACCGGCAGCTGGCGCACAGCGCCACCCGATGGCGTGAACGTCCGCTCGGACCTGTCGGTGTCCGGGCGTACATTGCTCGACGTGAGCATCGAGATCGGGGTGCGTCCGGCGGGTTCGGCTCGGCGGCGGATTGTCGTGCCGCACCCCGTCGACCGGTGGGCCGGACGACGCGCGGCGAAGCATCGGTGAGCGGTCGGCGTCTTCCCGAGCTCGCCGATGCGGACAGCACCGCCCGGCGCTGGGTCCTGCACATCGATATGGACGCGTTCTTCGCCTCGGTCGAACAGTTGACGCGCCCGACGCTGCGTGGTCGACCGGTGCTGGTCGGCGGTACCGGTGGGCGCGGGGTCGTGGCCGGGGCCAGCTACGAGGCCAGGGTCTTCGGCGCCCGCTCGGCGATGCCGATGCACCAAGCGCGCCGGCTCGTCGGCGTGACCGCGGTGGTGGTGCCGCCGCGCGGAGCGGTGTACGGCGTGGTGAGCGGACAGGTTTTCGACGCGCTGCGCCGCCGGATCCCGGTGTTGGAGACCCTGTCGTTCGATGAGGCTTTCGCCGAGCCCGCCGAGCTCGCGGGCGCGACCGTCGCGCGAGTGTACGAGTTCTGCGCGGAACTGCGAGCCCTGGTCCGCGCACGTACCGGGCTGACCGCGTCGGTCGGTGCGGGAACTGGCAAGCAGTTGGCCAAGATCGGCTCTGGACTGGCCAAACCCGATGGGATTCGGGTGATTTCGCCGGTCGAACAGCAGCGGTTGCTCGCCGCGCTTCCGGTACGCAAGTTGTGGGGGATCGGACCGGTCGCGGAAAGCCGGTTGCGCGCAGTGGGTATCGAGACCGTGGGCGCGTTCGCCGCACTGCCGGAATCGGAGGCGGTGTCGCTCCTCGGCGGCAGCGTCGGCGCGGCTCTGCACCGCCTGGCGCGCGGCATCGACGACCGTCCGGTCACCGAGCGCGCCGAGGCCAAGCAGATCAGTGCGGAGACCACCTACGAAACCGATATCGTCACCCTCGCCCAACTGCGGCCCGCCATCGAGGATATGGCCGCCGCCGCGCACCGGCGCCTGGCCGGTGACGGACGCGCCGCTCGCACCGTGGTGCTCAAGCTGAAAAGGTCCGACATGAGTATCGTCACACGCTCCTACACGCTGCCCTACGCGACCGAAGACCTCGCCACGCTCGCCGCCGCCGCGCAACGTTCGGCACTGGATCCACAAGAGCTGGGCCCGATCCGGCTGGTCGGGGTGAGCTATGGCGGCCTGTCGACGGTCCGCCAGGGATCGCTGTTTCCGGAACTCGATCGCGGTCTGGGCACCGAGACCGCCCAGGAGGAGTCCGATGCCGACGTGTCGTCGCGATATGACGACACGGCCGGTGCACCACAGTCCGGCGCGTCCCTTCCGATCACTGTCTGGCAGCCCGGGATGGACGTGACCCATCCCGACCACGGGCACGGCTGGGTGCAGGGCGCGGGACTCGGCGTGGTGACTGTTCGCTTCGAAACCCGTTCGACCGGCGCGGGTCCCGCGCGCACCTTCGCCGCGGGCGACTCCGCGCTCACCCCGGCCGATCCCCTGGGCAGCCTGCTCTGACAACGGTTCGACAATGCCCGGACCGACGCGTACGTTCGCTGCCGACGACATCCGTCTGTCCCGGGTGGATCCGGGCGGCGGTTTCCGCCGCCGGGTAACCTGGGGCCTCGTGCAGCGCCGCCGGTTCGGGTGGCGGCTGCCATCGTGGAACACGACATGGACGTACTCGAACGCAAAGGACGAGCAGTTGAAGCTTCGTAAGACTGGACGCATCGCGATCGCCGGCTTGGCCGTCGTTGCCGCGCTCGGCATGACCGCCTGCGGCAGCGACGACAAGGACAGCAAGCCCGCCGCCAAGACGTCGACCAGCGCCAAGGCGTCGGCGGCCGCGAGCGCGAACCTGCCGCCGGTCCCGACCGCCGCGGAGCTGAACACCGCCCTGTCTCGGGCGCTGGACCCGTCGGTGCCCGCCACCGAGAAGCTGGACAATGTCCAAGGCGTCGAAGCCGATCCGACGCTGCCGGACCGGCTTTCCCAGGCCGCGGCGGGCGCTGACGTGAAGATCGAGGTCACCGACGTCACCTCGTTCGGCGACAGTGTGAACGCCAAGGCCAAGTTCACGCTGAACGACCAGGAGAACATCGTCGAGGTGCCGTTCGTCGCCGACAACGGCAAGTGGAAGATCCAGAAGGCTTGGGCCTGCGCCATGTTGACCAATCTGGGCCAGCAGTCGGCTGCCTGCGGCTGATCGGGTTCGAGCGTTCGGGCCGGTCACCGGGGTTCGCCCGGTGACCGGCCCGCTGTCATGAGCGGTCTATCGTCGGGCATCACCAGGGAATTCGAGCGGTCACACGCCTGTGTGGTCGGCGGTCCCCGCTCCGGGAATGTCCGAAGTCGCACGCCGGTATCGATGTCCGTGTCCCACCTATCGGTGTGGCTGAGGCCGCCATTCGTCGAGCGCTCCGAATCTGGGCCGGCACAATCGACTGCGCCGGGGCGAGCGTCGTAGCGCCCGCGAAAGTGTCGGATCCGACACTTTCGCGCCATTTCCGGCTCCTGGCCCCGGGTGACACCGCTGCCCGTGTGTTGTTCCGATCAGCCGACGGTGTTCTTCGTCGCGATTCGGAGGGCAAGTGCGACCACGTCGTCGCCCGTCGATCCCGGGTAGCCGTGCAGTATCGCGCGCCAGCGCTCCGGGACTGCGCTCGCGCCCCAGCGGGCGCCGAGCAGGCCGCCCGCGATCGCGGCTGTCGTGTCGGTGTCACCGCCCGCTCGCACACACAGTTCCAGTGCCTGTGGCAGATGCCAAGGGCCGGATTGTTCCGCGTGCGTGATGGCCCACCAGGCGGTCTGTAGCGCGTGCACCACCCAGCCGTTCTTCGGAAAATCGTGTGGCGCGCCGGTTTCGGCCTGATCGAGCAGCGGCTCCCAGTACGCGGCGCTCGCGGAGTCGGCCACGAAGTCCCGCACGCCGTCGAAGCTCGCGTGCAGTACCGCGTGTCGAATGGCGTACGTCCAGATCTGGCATGCCTCGATGGCTTGCTTGTCGTGATGGGTCAAAGCGCCGACGGCGGCTGCCATGCGCACGCATTCCGCGGCGTCGTCGAGGTAGACGAGCGCGACGGGGGCTGTGCGCATGAGCGATCCGTTGCCGCCGGTCAACCCGTCCAGGCTCGACGCGCGATGCTGCATGGCCTGCGCCGAATCCGGGCGCTCCGAGAGCACCCGCGAGGTCTGGAGCCCGACGTCCCGTGGCGCGCTGTCCCACCACGCGACGAATTCCGCTGCCACATCGTCGAGGTCGATGCCGGGACCTCGGTCGGCCGCCAGCGCGATCGCCATCGCCATGGACGTGTCGTCGGTCCACTCGCCCGGCGCCCATTGGAACGCCCCGCCGCCGATCATGTCGATCACCTGGAAGGGGCCAGGATGGGTGAACTCGTATCCGGCCCCGAGCGCATCGCCCGCCGCGGTGCCGAGCAGCGCCCCCGCTGCCCGATCCAGTTGCCATTCGTCCAGCATGTATCAACACTCCGATCTCGCCGTTCGATTCGGTCAATGTAATGAAGAGGGCGCGGCCCCGAACCTGTCGGGCTCGACCGGCAATCGGTCGTATGCCTTCAGCTCGGTTGGGTGCTGGGCGAATTCGGCGACTGGGTCGCCCCGACCACGTCGCCGGCTCCGGATCCATGTCGTCTCCACCGCACGCGCCGGCGCCCGGTCAGACGTGGCTGGCGGGTGGTTCCGACGTGGTCACCCGGTTGCGGCGCCCGCGTCGGGCGCGCAGCAGGGCATCGGTGGTGAAGATCGCCAGAGCAGCCCAGATCAGCGCGAAACCTGCCCACCGGGACGCGGCCATCGGCTCGTGCGCGACCATGACGCCCCACGCCATCTGCAAGGCGGGGGTGAGGTATTGCAGCAAGCCCATGGTGGACAGCGGAACCCGTTGAGCCGCAACGGCGAACAGCAGCAGCGGCACCAGGGTGACCGGCCCGGTGGCCACCATCAGTGCGGCATGCTCAGCGCTGGAACCGAATTCGCTGCCTCCGGTGACAGCTAGCGCGATGCTGAACCCCAGCGCGAACGGCGCGGCGACCAGCCCTTCCGCCGCGATGCCGCGCAACGCGTCCAGCGGGATCACTTTCTTCACCAGACCGTAGGTGGCGAACGAGCAGGCCAGCGCCAGAGCGATGATCGGAGGCCGGCCGTAGTCGACGGTGAGCACCGCCACCGCGGTCGCGCCGACGGCAAGCGCCGCCCACTGTGCGCGGGTCAGCCGCTCGCGGAAGATCACCACGCCGAACGCGACGGTGACCAGCGGGTTGATGAAGTACCCCAGCGCGCACTCGACGACGTGTCCCGAGGTGACGCCGTAGACGTACACGCCCCAGTTGAGCGCGATCGCCGCCGAGGCGAGCGCCGCGAGCCCCCAGACTCGTCGACCGATGTCGCGCAGCGACGCCAGTCGTCCGCTCGCCGCCAGCACGACGAGCACCAGGACCAGAGTCCACAGAATCCGCTGGGCTACCACCTCACCCGCGCCGGCGAACGCCAGCAAGCCGAAGAAGGCAGGGAACAGGCCCCACAAGAAGAAGGCGCTTGTGCCGAATACCACACCGGGGAGAGACCTGCTTTGCCGCACGATGACGACGGTAGTTGTCACGTAGCCTTGCGGTCATGTCGACTACCGCGCAGACATCGCGCGCCACCGGGCTCACTACGGCGGAGGTCGAGCAACGTCGCCGTGACGGCAGCGCCAACGACGTGCCGGATCGCGCGAGCCGCTCGGTCGGCGACATCGTCCGCGCGAACGTCTTCACCCGGATCAATGCCATCCTCGGTGTCCTGTTCATCCTGGTGCTGGCCACCGGCTCGATTGTCGACGGCATGTTCGGTCTGCTGATCGTCGCCAACAGCGCGGTCGGCATCATCCAGGAGATTCGGGCCAAACGCACCCTGGACGAACTGGCCATCGTCGGCCAGGCCAAGCCGACGGTGCGCCGCGACGGCACGGCTGTCGAGATCGCGCCGCGTGAGGTGGTGCTCGACGATCTGATCGAGCTCGGCCCGGGCGATCAGATCGTGGTCGACGGTACGGTCGAGGAGTCCGCGCTGCTCGAGGTGGACGAATCGTTGCTCACCGGCGAGGCCGACCCGGTCGACAAGTCGGTCGGCGCCGCGGTGATGTCCGGCAGCTACGTGGTCTCCGGGTCCGGCGCCTACCGTGCGACCAAGGTCGGCAAGGACGCGTACGCGGCGCAGCTGGCCGAGCAGGCGAGCAGGTTCACCCTCGTGCACTCCGAGTTGCGGGCCGGTATCGACAAGATCCTGAAGTTCATCACCTACCTGCTCATTCCGGCCGGTCTGCTGAGCATTTACAACCAGCTGTTCTCCAGCAAGGAATCGTGGCGGCCCGCGGTCACCGGCATGGTCGCCGCCCTGGTGCCGATGGTGCCCGAGGGATTGGTGCTGATGACCTCGATCGCGTTCGCGGTCGGCGTCGTGCGGCTGGGCCGGCGCAAATGCCTGGTGCAGGAGCTGCCCGCGATCGAGGGCTTGGCCCGCGTCGACGTGGTGTGCGCGGACAAGACCGGCACGCTGACCGAGAACGGCATGCGGCTGTCGGACCTGAAGACGCTGGAGTCCTTCGACGACACCGAGGTCCGCGCCGCGCTGGCCGCGCTGGCCGCCGACGATCCCCGCCCGAATGCGAGTGTGCAGGCGATCGCCGAAGGGCTGCCCGAGGGCCCCGGCTGGCCGCGGACCGCGGTGGCGCCGTTCTCCTCGGCCAAGAAGTGGAGCGGTTGCTCCTACGGTGCGCACGGCGATTGGCTGCTCGGTGCGCCGGACGTGCTGCTTGACCCGGCCTCCGAGCACGCGCGGGTCGCCGAAGACCTGGGTTCGTCCGGATTGCGCGTCCTGCTGCTGGCCCGCGGTGACCGTCCAGTGGACGCCCCGGATGCCCCGGGCACGGTGCGGCCGGCCGCGCTCGTCGTGCTGGAACAGAAGGTCCGCCCGGACGCGGGGGAAACCCTCGAATACTTTGCGAGCCAGAATGTTTCCATCAAGGTGATCTCCGGCGACAACGCCGTATCGGTCGGCGCCGTTGCCTCGTCGCTCCGCCTGCCGGGCGGCGATCACCCCATCGACGCGCGCGAACTGCCCGAGGACCGCGACCAGCTGGCCGACGTGGTAGAGCACAGCACCACGTTCGGCCGGGTGCGGCCGGATCAGAAGCGCGCCATGGTGTCGGCGCTGCAGTCGCGCGGACACACCGTGGCGATGACCGGTGACGGCGTGAATGACGTTCTCGCGCTGAAGGATTCCGATATCGGCGTCGCGATGGGCGCGGGCAGCCCCGCCACGCGCGCGGTCGCCCAGATCGTGCTGCTGGACAACAAATTCGCGACGCTTCCCTATGTGGTCGCCGAGGGCCGCAGGGTGATCGGAAACATCGAGCGGGTCTCGAACCTTTTCCTCACCAAGACCGTCTACTCGGTCCTGCTCGCGTTCCTGGTCGGTCTCGCCGGGATCGGTTCGCAGATTTTCGACTACGAGCCGATCGGTTACCCGTTTCTCCCGCGCCACGTCACGATCGCGGCCTGGTTCACCATCGGCATCCCGGCGTTCATCCTCTCGCTCGCGCCGAACAACGAGCGCGCTCGCACCGGGTTCGTCTCGCGTGTCATGCGATTGGCCATCCCGTCGGGTGTCGTGATCGGCGCGGCGACCTTCGTCGCCTATCTGATCGCCTATGCCGGTCCGGATGCGGGGGAGCAGCAGAAGATCCAGGCGGGCACTGCCGCGCTGATCACCTTGATCATGATCGCGGTGTGGGTGCTGGCCATCGTGGCTCGGCCGTACGTGTGGTGGAAGGTGGTGTTGCTGGCGGCGTCGGTCGCGGCGTACGTCGTCCTGTTCACCGTTCCGTTCACCCGGGAGTTCTTCAAACTCGATCCTTCCAACGTCAGGCTGACCGGCGCGGCGGTGGCCTGTGGCGTGGTCGGCATCGTGTTGGTCGAAGCCGCCTGGTGGGTGAGTGCGGCGCTGCTCGGGGAGCGCCGGCAACTGTTCCCGAGCTCGCCGGGCGGGGCCGCCGACCAGCTGGACGCCTGACTCGCCGCGCCACGAGAACCCTTGTGCGAGGACGCCATTCGGGATTGGAGTACCTTTTCGACTATGGAGGTACTGCTGCACCAGATCGACGCGTTCGCCGACGCACCGTTCTCTGGCAACCCGGCCGCGGTGATGCCGCTCCCGTCGTGGCTCCCGGATGCGTTGCTGCAACAGCTGGCCGAGGAGAACAACCTCGCCGAGACCGCCTTCTACACCTCACAATTACCGTCCGAGGCGGGTACGCCCCCGGGCGACTGGCCCGCCTTCCATCTGCGTTGGTTCACGCCGAGGGTAGAGGTCGCCCTGTGCGGACACGCCACCATGGCCAGTGCCGCACAGATTCTGGCGGACATGCATCCAGGTGAAGACCGGGTGAGTTTCTACACGCGCAGCGGCTGGTTGCAGGTCGACCGCACCGACGACGACGAATTCGTGTTGGATCTGCCGATTGTGCCCAGTATTCCGGTGTCGGCCGATCCCGTGTTGGTCGCTGCGCTCGGGGTGCGCCCGGTGCGGGCCTATTCCGGCACGGACGAGGTGATCGTCGTCGCGTCCGAACAGGAAGTTCGTGCTGCCGCGCCGGTGTTCGCCGCGTTTCCGGCCCTGCCGCGTGCCGTGATCGTCACCGCGCTCGGCGATTCGGCCGACTTCGTCTCCCGGGTCTTCGCTCCGGCCGTCGGCGTCTCCGAGGATCCGGTCACCGGATCGGCGCACGCTCAGCTGGTTCCGCTGTGGAGCGAGCGACTGGGGCGCACCACGCTGAATGCCAGGCAGTTGTCACGCCGCGGCGGGACGCTGCGCTGCGAACTCGTCGGTGACCGCGTCCTACTCCTCGGCCGATGCCGCCGCTACCTCGACGGGGTAGTCATCTTGCCGGACTGACGCCACGCTCACCCGCACGACTCACCGATCCGGAACCGGGCCGTCATCGGGGCCGGGGGCCACGACATCCCGCTGGTCCGGCAGCAACGGGACCACTCCGAAGCGGCCCGCCACGGCGTCGGCGGGCAAGGCTTGGACAGCGCGGATGCCGCTGTGTGCGGCCAGGTGTCGCAGATTCGCCAGTGGTCCGCGGACCACGAGTCCGATGACGCACGCGCAGCCTGCGCGCAGCCGCGTGGCGGAGACGGCGACGGTGCGGGCGGTGCGGTCGTCAGCGGGTGGCGGGAGCAGCCAGGCCGCGTAATCGGTCGAATCCACCGCCGCGCGGACGTCGCCCGGGACCGGTACGGCGACCAGAGGAGTCTGGACCCGGGGAATCGGCACCCGATACAGCACCTGCGCGATGCGCACGCCGCCGCTGTGGTCCGGGATTCGTTCGGGCGCAAGTGGCTCGGTGAACGACAGCAGCGCCCAGTGCTGCTCGCCAGCGGTGCCGGTCAGCGAATCCCGCGCCCGCACGAGATAGTCCGCGACCTGTTCACCCTGCTCCGGTCCGAGCCGGTCGGTGAACACGCCGGCCTTGCGCGGCGGATTCAGCACGCCGAGCGCGCCGACCAGCGCGACCAGCGCGACGGCCGCTGTCGTGCGGGCGATGCCACGCCATGGCAGCGCGCGCCGGTCAAGCATTGCGCAAGACGTCCAGGGCGTGCTTCAGGTCGTCGGGGTACGCGCTGGTGATCTCCAGGTAGCGTCCGTCCACGGGATGCTGGAACCCCAGTGAACGAGCGTGCAGCCATTGCCGCTGCAGCCCGAGGCGTTCGGCCAGCCGCGGGTCCGCACCGTAGGTGAGGTCGCCGCAGCAGGGGTGGCGGATCGCGGAGAAATGCACCCGGATCTGGTGGGTGCGGCCGGTTTCCAGGTGGATGTCGAGCAGGCTGGCCGCCTGAAACGCCTCCACGGTGTCATAGTGCGTGATGCTGGGGCGTCCGTCGGCGGTGACCGCGAACTTCCAGTCGTTGCCGCGGGCCCGGCCGATCGGGGCGTCGATGGTGCCGCTGCTCGGGTCCGGGTGTCCCTGCACCAGCGCGTGATACCGCTTGTCGACGGTGCGCTGCTTGAACGCGCGCTTGAGCACCGTGTACGCGTGCTCGGACTGCGCGACCACCATCACCCCGGAGGTGCCGACGTCGAGACGGTGCACGATGCCCTGCCGCTCATGGGCGCCTGAGGTGGAGATGCGGTACCCGGCCGCGGCGAGTCCGCCGACCACGGTGGGCCCGCTCCAGCCGACGCCGGTGTGTGCGGCGACGCCGACCGGCTTGTCCACCGCGACGATGTCGTCGTCGGCGTAGAGGATTCGCATGCCCTCCACCGGCTCGGCCTCGATCGTGAGTTCCCGCTTGGGCTCCGGAAACACCACCTCGAGCCAAGCGCCCGCCGCGAGGCGGTCGGATTTACCGGCGGCGATCCCGTCGAGCTGGACGGAGCCTTCCTCGGCGAGCGCGGCCACGGCGGTGCGCGACAGGCCGAGCAGCCGGGACAGTCCCGCGTCGACGCGCATGCCGTCGAGCCCGTCGGGGACGGGCATGGTTCGGGTCTCCCTCATGCGGCGCTCTCCCCGCCGCTGCGCTCGCTGCCGCGTCCGACGCGGGTTCCGTTCGGCTCGAAGCCGAACACGGTGAGCGCGACGAGCAGGATCGCGCCACACACGATCGAGGAGTCCGCGACGTTGAACACCGGCCACCAGCCGACCGCGACGAAATCGACCACATGCCCCTGCAGCGGGCCCGGCGCACGGAACAGCCGGTCCACCAGATTGCCGAGCGCACCGCCGAGCACCATGCCCAGACCGACCGCCCACCAGAGTGAGCGCAGGGTACGCCCGACGCGGACCACTCCGATCACGACGCCGGCGGCGATCAGGGTCAACAGCCAGGTCATGCCGGTCGCCATGGAGAACGCCGCACCGGGATTTCGCACCAGGCTCAAGCGGGCGAAGTCGCCGAGGACCGGCACCGGGTCGCCCGGCGTCAGATTCGCGACCACGAGGGTCTTGGTGAGCAGATCGAGGCCGAACAGAACCGCGGCGATGACGAGCAGGGTCCGCAGGCGCTGGGGCGGAGTCGCTGGTGTCGTCGGATCGGCGGTGTTTGCTGGGCTCTCCTCGGGCGGTCGGTCGTCACTCACACCGACCATCATCTCTCGAGCAGGATCGGGGTCGATGCGCGCGTCCGATTGGCCGTGCCCGCGCACCCGGATCGCGGTCACCCGGCACGCCGAGCGGCCGGATACCGAATGTCCCAGCTGACGCTCAGGAAGCGGTCGTACCCTGTTGCTCGTGACGGCGTTGTCTTCCCTCCACATCCCGCGGATCGCGCGCTCGGGTGTGCTGCTGATGGTGCTCGCGGTCGGACTCTCCGCCTTCGGGGTCGGTTGCGGCGACGGCGCCGAAAGACGTAGTGAGGCCGAGGGCACCGAGCCGCTGGGGTTGGGCAAGGAAGTCACCGTGCCGATTCCGGCCGCGGTGACCACGGTCGTCGCGACCGGCGCGGAGCCACGCTCGCTGCTGCGGCCGGACTACCCGGCGGGCACTGTTCAGCGGGTGACGCTGTGTACCGCGCACCGAGTCGAACAGCAGATCAACGAGCAGCCGATGCACGACTTCTCCGCGCCAGCGCTGACCATCCCGATGATCGCCCAGACCACCGCCGCGGGCATCGACCTGACCCTCGGCACCGTCACCTCGCCCGACCCGACACTGGCCGAGGCGCTCACCAATATCGGCGGCTCGCACGCGGGCTTCGATCTCAGCGAACTCGGCGCGATCACCGCGCTGCGACTCGAGCCGTCGCCGGATACCTCGACAGCCGCCCGGTCCGCCCTGGAGCAAGCCTTCTACCAGGCGGTCTATCGCTCGATCGCGTTCCCCGACCAGCCCGTCGGCGAGGGCGCGGTGTGGACGGTGCGCCAAGAGGTCACCGGTGGTGTCGTGCTCGATCAGATCACCACCGCGACCTTGACCAGGCGCGAGGGCGACCGGCTCGTCATCGAACTGAAGGTCACCCAGACGCCGAAGTCCCCGATGTGGAACCTGCCCAACAACGCGGGGGCCCTGGACATCAGGGACTATGTCATGCAAGGCGCCGGCACCATCACCGTCGACCTCGGCTTGCCGCTTCCGGTGTCGGGATCCATCACGGTCGGCGGTCATCAGGCCTACCGCGATCCGCACAGCGAGAGCATGCTGCAGCAGACGATCGATACGCAGGTGTCGTGGACCGAGTGATCCGAGCGCGCGGGCTGCTGTTGGCCGTCGCGTCCACCGCGTTGGTCAGCGGATGCGGGTCCGCGCAACCGGACACACCCGAGCTGCCCGAACTGCCGCCACTCGGTTCCGTGCTAGTCGCCGCCGCAGTGACCGCCGCACCCGAATCCGACTCGAATCGGCTGCGCGGCCTGCTGCTCGACGAGGCGAACCTGCCGCCGAACTTCACCGCCCTGCCGCCGCGCGCCGACCTGCCCCAGGGAGTCACGGCCTCGGCCTCCGGCGCGTCGCCGACGAATCCCGCGGAGTGCGCCGTACTGCTCACCCCGTTGGGTGCGCAGCGCCACGATGCGCTCGCGCAGGCCTCGATCCACTACGCGGGACCGAGTTTTTCCAGTATCGATATCGACGCGGCGAGTTATTCGGGCGAGGCACTGGCTGACGCGTTCTCCGAAGCGCAGGCGATAGTGCGCCGCTGCGCGCGCTATTCCGGCGCCGACGACTCCGATACTCGAGTCGATTATCGGGTCGGCGGCCTGGCCCAGCCGCCCGCGGGCGACGCGTCCACCGCCTTTCAGGTGCGCACCAGCAGCGATGGCTTGATACTCGGCTCGTCGGTCGCGATCGTCCAGGTCGGCAGCACGCTGGCGCAGGTCGCGGTGACCGCGCCGGAATCGGTGGATCCCGGCGTGCTCAGCGCTCTGACTGCCGCGCAGGTGCGTCGGCTGCGCGGTGTCGCCGGTCCCTGATTTCGGGAGATCCGGCCAGCGGGGTGGGTGACGGGAATAGGCTCGGGAGGTCCGACACCATGCCTGGATCGGAGGTTTTCCATGTCTGATGTCAAGCCTGTTCCCGAGGGATATCCGGTGGTCTCGCCGGGACTGTCGATCGACGGTGCGGCGGCCGCGATCGACTTCTACAAGAACGTTTTCGGCGCCACCGAGCGAATGCGTATGCCCGGTCCGGACGGCACGATCGCGCATTGCGAGCTGATGTTCGGCGATTCGGTCGTCATGCTCGGTGATCCCGCACCGGATATGGGCTTCCTCGACCCGAAGACGATCGGCGGCACTCCCGTCAATCTGTACGTGTATGTCGAGGATGCCGACGCCGCGTTCGCCGCCGCCTTGGCCGCGGGCGCCACCGAACTCACCGCGATGACCACCCACTTCTACGGCGACCGCAGCGGCGCTTTCGAGGATCCGTGGGGACACCGCTGGACCGTGGCCACGCACGTGGAGGACGTGCCGCCCGATGAGATGGACCGGCGGATGGCCGAGCAATTCGGCGGTTCCTGAGCCGGTTCGGCGCGCAGACCGGGAGACCTGGGTATGGGAAAGATCGTCGAAAGTACGAATGTGTCCCTCGACGGGCTCATCGACAATATGCAGGACTGGCACTTCGACTACTTCAAAGAGGGCGCGATGGAATTCGCCGGCGCCCAATTGAAGGCGGCCGACGCGCTGCTGATGGGCCGCAAGACCTACGAGGGTTTCGCCTCGGTATGGCCGCACCGCACCGGCGACTGGTTCTCCGACAAGGTCAACGCCATGCGGAAGTATGTGGTGTCGAGCACCGTAACCGATCCGGAATGGACCAACACCGTCGTGCTCGGTCCGGACACTCCGGCCGAGGTCGCTCGCATCAAGGCCGAGACCCGGGGCGACATCCTGCTCTACGGGCACGGCGGGGTGGCCCGTCTGCTGCTGGAACACGGCCTGCTCGACGAGATCCGCCTGTGGATCCACCCGATCTTCGCGGGCCGCGCCGACCCCGAGCACCTGATCTACCGGGCCACCGGCAAGACCCCATTGCAGCTGTTGGACACCACTGTCCTGGAGACCGGCATCATCATCGCCACCTACGGTCCCGACCGGGTGGGCTGAGCGAAGATCGGACGGCGGACCCGGACCCCCTCATCTGCCTTGTGGCCGGGTCCGCCGGTTTGTGGTCAGGTTTTGTTGGTGTGGATGGTGGTGAGGATGGTGGGGTCGAGGAGGGTGGAGGTGTCGCCGGGTTGGCGGCCTTCGGCG